>JAWOCW010000210.1:0-8218 GCA_046483615.1 Desulfosudaceae bacterium | reverse complement strand
AAATATGGCGGATAACAACGACAAGTCAGCCGTAAACGGAAATGGCAACAGTCGGGATAACGATCATCCCGCCTTGGGGGACGAGGACAGGGAGATCCTCGAGATGACGGAAAGAACCCTGGAGGTGCCGTCGTCCCAGGATGAAGAAACTATCGATCTGGACGAATTGATGGATGATGATGAAAACGGTCTTGAGGTTGTTGACTTGACGGACGATATCCATGGGGATGACGACGTGCTGGATTTGACCGAGGTAGCCGATGACGACGAGGTGGTGGAGTTAACTGAAACGGTCGACGATGACGACGAGGTGGTGGAGTTAACTGAAACTGCCGACGATGATGATGTGATCGACCTGGTTGATGAGACCACGGAGTCTGACGAGGTGCTGGACCTGGTTGATGAGGCTGATGATGATACTGATGAGGATAATGATGAGGATATCATTGAGCTGACCACTGCCGCCGACGACGGCCAGGATATTCAGGAACTTACCGAGGTGGCTGAGGAAGATGATGACGTTCTGGATTTGACCGAGCCGGCTGAATCTGATGATGAGGTGCTCGACTTGACCGAGGCCGCTGAGAGTGAAGAGGAGGACGTGCTTGATCTGACTGAAGCCGCCGAGAGTGAAGAGGAGGACGTGCTTGATTTGACCGAGGCAATGGCTGCCGAGGATGATTCCATTGAGGTTACGGAAGAAGCCTCCGGGGTTGATGACGAAATATTTGACCTGGAGGATGTCCTTGATGATTTTGAGGATAAGGAGACTCAAACCGGATCATCCGTAGAAGAATCAACCGCGGTAACCGAGCAGGCCGCTAAGGAAGAAGAACTGAATCTGGCCTCCAGTATTATTTCAGAAGATTCTTTCGCGGATGAAGAGCTGCTGGAATTAACCGATGACGTGGCCATGATCGGGGATGACGATGAACTGATAAAAATGACGGAAACATCGGAGTTGTCCGTGGATGATTTGGACTATCAGGTCCAGGAAGAAGCTTTTGCCGACGAAGGGGCCGTCAGGGATGAAACCACTACCGGCGCGGACAACGAATACGAAGACATTCTTGATTTAACGGATGATTCGCTGTTTCAGGAGGAAGCGGACACGGCCACTGCCGAGGCAAGCGAGGAGGTGGAGCAGTCCGAGGAAGCTGCCGGGGTGGCTTCGCCGGTAGATGAGGATTTCCTGGAGTTTACCGATACGGTTGAGTTGACGGATATTGAAGAAGATAAGTCCGGGCCGGAAGAAGAGCTGGAAGCTGAGCCCAGCGAATTTTCCGAATCTTTAGATGAAGCCCTGGGAACCGCCCTGGATACTTCGGCTGATTCTATCCTGGAAGGGGAGGCCCAGCCCACCGGCCGGGTTTCCGCGCGGGTTCATAATCGTCGGGAGATCGAAGTCCCCTCTGATTTTAATGCTGAAACCATTCACGCCTGGCAGGAGAGTTTAAAAAAACAGGTAGTCGAAGCCGGAGCCGACCACATTTCTGAACAACAGCTGGAAAACGCCCTGGTCAAGGCGATTAAAGAAACTTATTCTGAAAAACTGGAGCAGATGATCCAGGGTGCCGTGGAAAAAGCCATTCAACAGGAAATCGAAAAGTTGTCAAAGCTGGTCGGCGACGACAGTTAGTCCGGGTTAGGCCGGGATCAGTCCGGGATCAGTCCGGGATCAGTTCGGGCGGGCAGCCCGGCTTACGGAACCGGGTCCCACAATAAAAAGAATTGAAAAAAAAGAGGGATTATTTAATAATCCCTTTTTTATTAGTTTTACAAACAGGAACGAAAAAACATGGCTGAGCAAGAATTGAAAAAAGGATATGAACCAGACGGCGTGGAGCAGCGCTGGTATGATTTCTGGGAGAAGGAAAAACTGTTTGCCGCTCCGGAAGCGGCCAGCCGAGACAAGGCTTATTCTATTGTTATTCCGCCGCCGAACGTGACCGGACTGCTGCATATGGGGCACGCCCTGAATATCACCCTGCAGGACATCCTCTGTCGTTACCGCAGGCTCCGCGGTGATCATGTTTTGTGGATGCCGGGAACAGACCATGCCGGCATTGCCACCCAGAACGTGGTGGAAAGGAAGCTGCTGGAAGAGGGCACTGACCGGCACGTCCTGGGCCGGGAAAAGTTCATCGAACGGGTCTGGGAGTGGCGCCGGCAATACGGCGGCAACATTATCAATCAGCTCAAACGGCTGGGGGCTTCCTGCGATTGGGACCGGGAACGGTTTACCATGGACGAGGGGCTGTCCCGGGCGGTTCGGGCCGTGTTTGTTCGTCTGTATGAGGAGGGCCTGCTGTATCGTGGTGAATATCTGATTAACTGGTGTCCCCGCTGCCGGACCGCCATCGCTGACATTGAGGTGGAATATGAAGAACAGGACGGCGCCCTGTATTATATCCGTTATCCCCTGGCTGACGGCGGCAAGGGGTTCGTGGTAGCCACTACCCGGCCGGAAACCATGCTGGGAGACACGGCCGTGGCCATCAACCCGGAAGACGAGAGGTATGCCGGCCTGAGCGGTCAATCCGTCAGCCTGCCCTTGACCGATCGCGTCATTCCGGTTATCGCCGACAATTATGTGGATACCTCCTTTGGCACCGGCGCCCTCAAGATTACCCCGGCCCATGATCCCAATGACTTTGAAATCGGCCGCAAGCATAATCTTGAAACCATTAAGGCCATCGATGAAACCGGCTTCATGAACGAGGCCGCCGGAGAACGCTTCCGGGGGATGGATCGTTTTGAGTGCCGCCGGGCGGTGGTGGCCGCCCTTGAGGCAGAGGGCCTGCTGGAAAAGGTCGAAGATTATAAACATTCGGTGGGAACCTGTTATCGCTGCCATACGGTGGTGGAGCCCAATTTGTCCCGGCAGTGGTTTGTCAGCGTCAAGCCGCTGGCGGAAAAAGCGGCCGCGGCGGTGCGGCGGAAGGAAACCAGGATAGTTCCGCCCAACTGGGAAAAAACCTATTTTGAATGGATGGACAATATCAGGGACTGGTGCGTGTCCCGCCAGATCTGGTGGGGACACCGTATTCCGGCCTGGTATTGCCGGGACTGCGACCGCGAAATCGTCAGCGAAACCGCGCCGCGAAACTGTCCGGATTGCGGCAGCGATAACCTGCGGCAGGACGAGGACGTTCTGGACACCTGGTTCAGCTCGGCCCTGTGGCCTTTTTCCACGCTGGGCTGGCCGGATCAGACCCCGCTGCTGAAGTCCTATTATCCCACCAGCGTGTTGGTGACCGGTTTTGATATCCTCTTTTTCTGGGTGGCCCGGATGATGATGATGGGCCTTCATTTCATGGAGGAAGTGCCTTTTGCCGATGTCTACATCCACGCCCTGGTGCGGGACAAGGACGGCCGGAAGATGAGTAAATCCACCGGCAACGTCATCGACCCCATTGACGTCATTAACCGTTACGGCGCCGACTCTCTGCGATTTACCCTGGCGGCCTTTGCCGCCCAGGGCCGGGACATCAAGCTGTCCGAAAGCCGGATTGAAGGTTACCGCCATTTTATAAACAAGCTCTGGAACGCCGCCCGTTTTTCCCTGATGCATTTTCCGGCTGACTACCGGGATGAAGGGCCGGCTGACTGCTGCCTGGCGGACAAATGGATTTTATCGCGGCTGTCGGCGGTCCGGGTGGAAGCCAGCCGCGCCCTGGATGATTATAAATTCAACGAGGCCGCCGCGGTTCTCTACCGTTTTGTCTGGCACGAGTTTTGTGACTGGTACCTGGAAGCGGTCAAGACAGATCTTTACGGCAACAAGACTGATGCCCGTAAAGACGGTTCCACCAAGGTATTATGGCGGGTGCTTCATGATGTGCTGGTTATGCTCCATCCGGTCATCCCCTTTGTGACCGAGGAGATCTGGCAGACCCTGCCGGGGACGCGGGGATCCATCATGGCGGCCTCCTGGCCGGGTCCGGGAGAAGGCGGGGCAGTGGCGGATTTCGACGCCGAAGAACAGATGGCCCTGGTCATTGATATTATTACCGCCATTCGTAACGTCCGCGGTGAAATGAATATCCCGCCTTCCCAGACTCTGACGGTACTGGTGCAGACCGGAGACGAGGCGGCTGTCCGGTATCTTAACCAACAAGCTGATCTGATTATCACCCTGGCCAGGCTGGAATCACTGACAGTGGCAGCGCCGGGTCAGAAACCGTCCTCCGCCGCCACGTCGGTGGTGGATAAAGCCACAGTATATGTTATTCTGGAAGGCGTCATCGATGTTGATAAAGAGTGCGCCCGGATCAACAAGGAGATGGCCAAGCTGGAGAAAGATATTAAAAGCGCTTCCGCCAAACTGCACAACCAGGATTTTCTGGACAAGGCCCCGGCTGATATTATCGACCGGGTCAAGGCCAGCCAGCAGTTTTTACTGGAAAAACAGGACAAGCTGCGGGCCACCCTGGAGAAGGTCAAGGAATTGCGCTGAGGCTTCCTGTTTTTAATATCAGGGTAAATATTATGGAAATCAAACAACTGATCGAGGCCGCCCTGGCTGAAGACATCGGCAGCGGCGATCTTACCACCGATAGCCTGATTCCGGCTGAAGCAGCCGGCCGGGGGGTAGTCGTGGCCAAGGAAGAGTTGGTCCCGGCGGGGATTGAGGTCGCCCGCCAGGTGTTCGCCTGCCTGGACCCCGACAGCCGTTTCTCCGTTCTGGTGGAGGATGGGCAGGCTGTCAAAGCCGGAACAACCATATTCGAAGTTCAGGGAAGAATGCGGGCCCTGTTAAAAGGAGAGCGAACCGCTCTTAATTTTTTACAGCGACTGTCCGGTATTGCCACCCTGACCCGGTCCTGGGTGGAGGAGCTGGACGGTACCGGATCCCGCCTGGTGGATACCCGTAAAACCACCCCGGGCCTGCGTGGTTTGGAAAAATACGCCGTGCGCGTCGGCGGGGCGCACAATCATCGCCTGGGGCTGTTTGACGGGGTTTTGATCAAGGACAATCATATTATCGCCTGCGGTGGAATCGCGGCGGCGGTCTCCCGGGCCAGGGATAAGGCGCATCACCTGGTCAGGATCGAGGTGGAAGTATCCGGGGTGGAAGAAGCCGCCGAAGCAGTGGCGGCCGGTGCTGATGTCATCATGCTGGACAATATGTCCACTGCGGCCATAGCGGAGGCCGTCTCCCGGATAAACGGCCGGGCCGTCGTCGAGGTGTCCGGCACAATCACCAGGGAACGATTGCGTCAACTGGCCGAGGCCGGCGCGGATATTATCTCCTCCGGCAGCCTGACCCATTCGGCCCGGGCCGTCGACTTGAGCATGCGCCTTGTCGCTGATGAATGAGCTGATGAATGATTTTAAATGATCCCAGTTCGTGATGCCAACCCTTCGGCCACTCATCCGATCGTTAATAATGTCCTGATCGGTCTTTGCGTGGTGGTGTACCTGCTGGAAGTCACTTACCGCGGCGGCATGACCGGGTTTGTCTCCAGGTATGGGCTGGTGCCGGCTGAACCCCGGCTGTTCGCTTTTTTTTCATCCATGTTTATGCATGGCGGTTTCTGGCATCTGCTGCTCAATATGTGGTTTTTATATATCTTCGGTGATAATATTGAAGAGCGTCTGGGATCTGCCAGGTATGTCGTTTTTTACTTGCTGTGCGGTCTTTTTTCGGCCCTGGCTCATTTCCTGCTGACCAGCCATCCGGGAGTTCCCGTGGTTGGAGCCAGCGGCGCCATTGCCGGCGTGATGGGAGCTTACCTGGTCTTGTTTCCCACCGCCCGGATCCTGACTCTGGTGCCGCTGCTGTTTATTCCGCTTTTTTTTGAGATTCCAGCCTTTATTTTTCTGGGGTTCTGGTTTGCCATGCAGTTGTTGAGTGCTGTGGGTACCAGTGGCTCCGGTTTTTCCGGGGTGGCCTGGTGGGCGCATGTGGGTGGTTTCGTGGCCGGCATTGTGCTGCTCAAGGTAATGGGCGGTTTCCCCCGGCAGGGACTGACGGAACATATCCGCAAGGCCACCGTCAAAAAGAAAACGCCGCGGTTTCAGGTTATCCGGCCCGGTGGCGGCGGCCATGATCCCAATTTGTATGGTACCATCAATATTACCAACCGGGAGGGAGAAACCGGCACGGTTAAGACGGTTAATATCCCCTGGGGGTTTCAGTCGCGGTTTTACCGGGTAACCGTGCCTCCCGGGACCAGACCCGGAAGTACCCTGCGGCTGGCCGGACTGGGCAAGAAGATGCCCGACGGGAAACGGGGAGATGTTTTATTAAAGGTGACCATCAAATGAAGTATATTCGTAATTTTTCCGTAATCGCGCATATCGATCACGGCAAGTCCACCCTGTGCGACCGTTTTATCCAGAAGACCGATATGGTCTCCGCCCGGGATTTCCGGGATCAGATGCTGGATAACATGGATCTGGAGCGGGAACGGGGCATTACCATTAAAAGCCAGACCATCTGCCTGCCATACACGGCCGCGGATGGCCGGCTTTATCATTTGAATTTCGTGGATACGCCCGGGCACGTCGATTTTTCATACGAAGTTTCCCGGGCCATCGCTTCCTGCGAAGGAGCCCTGCTGTTGATTGACGCCAGCCAGGGAGTGGAGGCCCAGACCGTGGCCAATCTTTACCTGGCCCTGGAACACGACCTGGAAATTATCCCCGTCATCAACAAGATCGATCTGCCCTCGGCCGATATTGACCGGGTTATGGAGCAGATTGACGATGACCTGGGCCTGGATCTGGAATCGGTCCTGCAGATATCAGCCAAGAACAACATCGGCGTGGAAGAGGTGTTGGAAAGTATTGTCAAGAATCTGCCGCCGCCGGCGGGTGATCCCGAGGCCCCGTTGCGGGCTTTGATATTTGACTCCTCCTATGATGATTACCGGGGCACCATAGTCCATTGCCGGGTCTTTGACGGCAGCGTCGCCCCGGGCGACGAGATCCGGCTGATGTCCAACCAGGCCGTTTACAAGGTCGAGGAAACCGGTGTTTTTCAGGTTGTCCGCAAACCGGTCCCCCGGCTTTCCGCCGGGGAAGTGGGTTATCTTATCGCCGGTATCAAAACCGTCAGCGACACCCGCAGCGGCGATACCATCACCCACAAGAAACGGCCCTGCCCGGAACCCATGCCGGGTTTTAAAGAGGCCAAACCCATGGTCTTCTCCTCCATCTTTCCCATTGCCTCGGATGAGTATGAAGATCTGGCCATTGCCCTGGATAAGCTGAAACTCAATGACGCTTCCCTGATTTACGAGAAAACCACTTCAGCCGCGCTGGGGTTCGGCTTCCGCTGCGGTTTTCTGGGGCTGTTGCACCTGGAGATTGTGCAGCAGCGGCTGGAGCGGGAGTATGATTTATCGCTGCTGATCACGGCCCCCTCGGTGCGCTATGAGGTAATTCGTCCCGACGGTTCCTCTTCCTTTATTGACAATCCCGATGAATACCCCGATCCCACCGCCATTGAAACCACCCGGGAGCCGTTTATCCGGGCCTCCATTATCACGCCCGACCGCTACATGGGCGCGGTCATGAATCTGTGCATGGAGCGCCGGGGCATTAATACCACCTATCATTATTTGACCGGCGATCGGCTGGAAATGATTTTTGAATTGCCTCTGGCCGAAGTTGTTTATGATTTTTATGACCGGCTGAAAACCATCACCCAGGGTTACGGCTCCCTTGATTACGAGGTCAGGGAGTACCGGGAATCGGACCTGGTCAAGGTTGATATTCTCATCAACGGTGAAAAGGTAGACGCCTTATCCCAGCTTGTGCATCGGGACAAGGCAGTAGAGCGGGCCAAGCACATTTGCGAGAAACTGCGGGAGGAGATTCCCCGGCAGATGTTCAAGATCGCCATCCAGGGGGCTATCGGCGCCAATATCATCTCCCGGAAAACCATTTCCGCCCTGCGCAAGGATGTTACGGCCAAGTGCTACGGCGGTGACATTTCCCGTAAACGGAAATTGCTGGAAAAGCAGAAAAAAGGTAAAAAGCGCATGAAAACGGTGGGCAGCGTCTCCATTCCCCAGTCGGCCTTTCTGGCGGTGCTGAAATCGGACGATAAATAACCGGGCTGTCCCGAAGGACGCGTGAAACCCAATTCCGGACGTTACAGCCAGGAGGGAGAAAAAATCGTGACAACGGCAACCACCGACCTGATCAGGACGCTGCCGCTTTTCAAAGGACTGGAAGCGGAGCATATCGACAATATTGCCGGTAT
>JAWOCW010000195.1:0-11003 GCA_046483615.1 Desulfosudaceae bacterium | reverse complement strand
ATTCTGCAATCATTGCTTTAAAAGAAATTAAATTTTACATTGATTAATACCGCTGTCAATAAAGAATGAAATATTACTGCCAAAATTCTTCCAGTAAATATTTAATCCATGAAACAACAACAGAAAAAATCTTAGAATGGTTTTTTTGAGGGGGGAAAGGTTATTTTAAGCCTAAGATTACATCGTTTTATGAACGTTTTGTTATTTAAATCAACATATTGACATGGTCCGACCCTATCCTATACTATCCTATGACCTATCCTGCGGTGGTGCCGCCTGACTTTTGCGGCACCATCTGTTCCGGCCGGATGTTTTTCCAGTGACTGCCCACCGGGCAGGCCCGCATGCACTCGATGCAGTTGTCCACATCCGTGATATAGGACTGTCCGGATTCGATCAGAAGGTCGCGGCGTTTATTGTGGTGGGCCAGCATTTTTAAAAATCCCGGAATTTCCCGGAGTCGCTGCGGCAAGGGGCGTTTGAAACCATAGGTCCAGTAGTTGAAACAGGGATCAACGTTGTATTTCCCATCCTTCAAAGCCCCGGACGGGCAGGCCCTGGCGCATTTGCCGCAATTTTTGCACAGGTTCAATTCCCGCTGCGGATCCGGTTCAAGCGGGGCTTCGGTGAGTATGGCGCACAGCCGCTGGTGCGGCCCGAACGCCGGCGTCAGCAGCAGGTTATTGGCCCCGATTTCGCCCATGCCGCAGCTGACGGCGGCGTGTTTATGGGACAGGTGGCCGACGACTCTGGTCTGGGGAAATTTTTTGCCGGTGGCCGGGTCTGTCTTGTGAATTTCAACCGGCTTGTCGGATGATATTGGCAGCGTCAGGAAGCCCTCCCCTTCCAGCCACCGGCCGACCTTTTCCGCGGCCTGGTCCAGGATCCGCGAGGTCTGCATTTTACTGCGGGTCCAGAGCATGATATCCGGGGAATAGACCGCCCCCAGGCTGTGGGCCACGGCCATGACGATGACGCTCCTGGCGCTCGGCATCAGGGCCGTGGCCGGCCGGGGCGGATAGGCCAGGATCAGGTTCCCGGCATCCGCAATACCCACCAGGTCAATCCCTTCCCCCGTAATCATTTCTTTTACTGCCGCAGCATTTATCATCAGACTCCTCTATCCCGAATATTTCACCCTGCGGTCCCGCCGGGGCGGGACTTGCAGCTGCGCTCAAATCGACTCGTGAAATATCCGGGCTTTCAGTCATTTTTCGTTTTTTTGCTTGACCGGTATCCCGGATTCGCAGGGAACGTTGGTGGCGCAAATGCCGCAGCCGTAGATGAAAATATGATAGTTCTTGAGGCAGTATTTCAGGGAAGCGGCCACTTGCTGGTAGCAGGTTTCCTTATCATGGGCTGTCTCTTGGCTGATGGCGTCGACCGGGCACCGCCGGGCGCATTGCAGACACTTTTTGCCCTGGTAGTGCAAACAATAGGCATGGATGTCCTCCGGCCGCTGCCGGTTCGGCTGCAGCGGTTTATGCACCACAAAACTGCCCAGCCGGTGGGCGCAGCCTTTTTCCGTGATCAGAAAATCGTGCATGCCAAAAGTGCCCAGGCCGGCGGCATAGGCAATATGCCGGTGGGACCAGGGCGAAGCCCAGCCCACTTCGGGATAGCGCTTTTTGTTAAACAGGGGGGTGACATCCGGGGCAATGGCCAGGACCCCGTTGCGCATCAGATGCGTCACGATTTCCCGGGTGAACTCCTGGCTGAAGATTTCACCGGACAGACGGGTCTGGGCCCAGCGTTCCGCCGTCCACTGGCTGCGTCTGGCGTTCTGCTGTTTGGTCGCTTTGGTGATGGGCATGACATAGGAGACCACCGACAGCTCTTCGGCCTGCGGGGGCGGCACCTTGTTTTTTTCCGCCTGCCAGGCCATGATCTCCTGCGGGGTATAATGGTGGGGACCGATGATGGTTTTGAACTTTTGAAAAATGGGATCATCGCCCCGGACAAACCCCACCAGCGGTTCCTCAAAGATGGGTTCCGTGGCATAAGGGTATTCCAGGCAGTTTTCCGGATGGGTGGCGATTTTGTCCGTAATTGTATTGATGAACCATGGTTCGTCAAACACCGGCCCCTCGCCGCCGGGCGGGGCCGCGGTCTTGTTCAGCGGCGGCTGCTTGGGAAAGCCCCGCCCGCGCATCTCGCCGATGGCGCTTTTCAGGCCCGCCCAATCGGAAAGATACGGAAAGCGGCGGTATCTGTTTTTCATTTTCCGGCGAATGGCCATGCCGGCTCCTTTTCCGAATGGATGCGGTTGATCGGCAGCGGTTACAGAACCCCGCGCTTTTGCGCCAGGGTCATCATCTGGTCCATGCCGTCTTCAGGAAGCTGATACTGTTCTTCCGGCGCCTTGGCCCGCAGGCTCAGGGCTTCTTCGGGGCAGGTGATGACGCACAGGCCGCAGCCGATGCAACGGTCCGGGTTGAGGACGGCCAGCCCGTCATCATCCATGGCCAGGGCGTTGGTCTGGCAGCGGTCGACGCAGGTTTCGCACCCGGAGCAGGCCTCCCGGTCCAGCACGGCATAGTGGTTGGAGCTGACGATCTCGGCCGGCTTGGGATGAAAATTGATGGCCTGCAGCACCCCGCAGCAGTCGCCGCAGCAGTTGCACATGCCGTCCGGGTTCTGGGCCGTGGCCGGCTGGGTGACCAGGCCCTGCTCGCGGGCGGTTTTCAATATCTTGACAGCCTCATCCACGCTGACCTGCCGGCCCAGGTCATGGGCCAGGTAATATTCGGCCATGGTATCAAACATGAAGCAGGCTTCCACGATCTTGCCGCAGGCCTTGTCCAGAATGGTCTGCTTTTTGCGGCAGATACACTCGGTCACCACGATGGTGCGCTTGCTCTGTAAAATTGCCAGGGCATCGTCATAGGAGGCCACCTGGTTGTCCGGGGCCAGGGCCTGGTTGACCGGAATGGTCCGCAGAAAAGAGCCCCCGTGCTGCAGCATGTTGATGCCCAAGGCCTCCATGCCGTATTGATTCATCAGTTCGGCCAGTTCCTTGTCCATCCGGTTGACCTGGTATTCAAAAATGCCGTGGACAAACGGCGTGGCCGCGTAATAGGTGGTCCCTTCTTTTGTTTTGGAAAACAGCAGGCCCCGGCCGGCCATGTCCGCCAGCCTGGCTTTGGCTTCTTCTGCCGGCACACCCAGTTTGTCCGCGAGGGTTTCCGCCGGTTCCAGCAGGGGGGTTAATTTCAGGAAAAGATCGGCGTCTTCTTCGGAGAACAATCGTTTTAAAATGGTGATTTCCACGCCGGACGGCGCCGGCGGAAACCCGATGGAAAAAAGGTCCAGTCTTTCCTGAAGTTCCCGGTAAATATCTCTTGTCATTTTGCTCTCCTCTTCTATGGTATTATTCTCTGTTTTCCAGGGCGATTGTTTTAATCATCTCTTTTCCTGTATTAAACGGTGTGGAGCGTTCAAGCCGAACCAGCTTTAACGTATCCTGGGGACAGGTTAATGCGCAGACGCCGCAGCCGATGCATTTATCCGGCGTAACAACCGGGCGCTCTGTTTCTTCATCCATGGCCAGGGCCCCGAACGGGCAGCGTTCCGTGCAGAGCTCACATTGGATGCAGTCCTCCCCGGCTACGGGAATAAAATTGGAAGGCAGAATGGCGGACATGTTGCCCCACCGGGTTCGGCCGCGCAACTGGGAGCAGCAGCAGCCGCAGCACAGGCAGATGATGGAGTTGCCGGTCAGGCAGTTGTCTGTCTGACCCACCAGGCCCAGTTCCTGCATTTCATCAAAATACGCGACCGCTTCCCGGCGGGTGACTCGTTTGCCCAGGTCAAGCATTTCAAAATGGAGCGCGGCCGGCCCCATCATGATGCAGGAGGCCACCGGGTTTTTGTCTTTGCATTCCCGGATGCCCATTTTTTCCGTGCGGGTGCGGCAGGGGCAGGGCACCAGCGCCAGTTCTTCCGGGGCATGATTCAGGATAAAATCATGGGCTTCTTCAGCCGGTAGAACCCGCTGTTCGGCTTCGATGACCACATCCACGGGGATGGTCCGGAAAACAGGGGTGCCCTTCATGGACCCTTCATAATACCGGTAAAACGAGTCCTTGATAAAATAATCCTGATAAAGTTGGGCGGCTTTCAGGTCGTCGGATTTTACTTCGGGATAGAACTGGTGGATATTGAAAAGAATCGGCATGGGCGGAAGCGAATAAACCCCTGGCATCCCGAGAACCCCGTTTTTCTTATTAACGCTGCTCAAAATGGTTTCCACCTCTTCCGGCGGCTTACCGGCCCGTTCAGCCACTTCCTGAGTCGACAAAAAGCGCCCGGGTCGGTCCAGGTGTTGCAGCAGGTCCGCCTCTTCCGGGGTATAACACAGTTGCAGATGATTTATAAAAGACGGCTGGGGGTTCCCCTCGGCATCTGCCGGCGCGGTCTGCGGACCCTCATTGAATTTCTTCCAGAGATTGATGTAAACAGATTCTGTCATGGGATTCCTCCTTATCCCCCGGGTGTATTAATTGGCAAGCCCTTCTACAGCGGATTCTGTTTGAGAAGCTGTTGCCGCAGTCGACTTGTGCCCGGTAATCCGGTCGGCCACGGCTTTTTTGCGCCGGCGCTGATATTTCCTGTTGCCGAATATCGATTTGGGTTCAAAGCCGCCGTATAGGGCGATCCACATGAAGGTGGACAAGATGACGTCAATCGCTTTTTTGGAAAAAGGTATTGTAACCGGGTTTTCCTGCTTGATGCGCAGGGCCTCTTCATAGCTTTCGGCGACCTGCATGCGGCCGTCCTTGCCGGGGACCACGATGCCGCCTTCCCGCAGCATTTTCAGCCGTTTCATGGATTCCGGCACGTCCGGGCCGCAGACCAGGGCGCACTGGCCGCAGGTCAGCACATTGGCATCGTCAATATCCATACCGATATATTGTTTTATCTGCCCCGCCTGGAACCGGCGCCGCTCCAGTTCATCTTCCGGCATCTGATCCACCGGCCGGCCCAGCTTGTCCGGATCCAGGTATTCTTCCGGGTACAGTTTGGCGCCGATGCTCATGATCAGCCGATATCTGGCGGTGGAATCACCGACGGTTGCCCCTTTTTTGAGCAGGTCATTACGAATGCTGTGCTTTTCCGGGTCGGGCTGCTGCTCAATCCAGGAACCGATCCAGTGCCGCCCCCAGCTGGACCACTTTTTGTCTTCGGACAGGTTGTGCAGGCCGAAGCAGGAGGCATTGCAGAAATTGATATCCCGGCGTTTTCCCCGGGGGTGCAGTTCATTGTTTAAGAGAATATACTCCTCTTCCTCGTCAATGAACATGCGGGCCACGCAGGACATGGCACAGGCCCGGCACTTGTAGCAGTAGTTGTCGATAAAATACCGCGACGGCAGGGCTGGATCACTTTCCAGCACGGCATCGGTGACCACCGTGCCCAGGTAAACCGCCGCGCCGTATTCCTTGGTCATGACATTTCCGGAAAAGCCCTGGGCGCCGATGCCGGCGGCAATGGCGCCGAAACGGTGGGAAAAACTGGGGTGGGTGGCAAAAATATCCGGCGAGCGGCGGTAGGTGTTGTTGGACGGCACCGCCCTGGCCCGGTATCCCTGAGATTCAAGGAATTTGGCCACCCGGGTGCTGATATGGTGCAGTTTCTGGTTCCAGATCAACTGATCCACATTATGACCGCTCTGGCATTTTTTGGACAGAAAATCATAAATCGCGTTTACATCCATGGGCACGGCCAAAGAAACGATCGACCGGGCGCCTTTCATGGTATAGGTCGGATCCAGCGAGGGTGGCCCGTCCAGCCGTTCCGGCCCGGCCAGCCCGACCACATTGACACCCTGCTCTTTTACGAAATCTTTAATTTTCTGTTCGAAACGCCCCATGACCGTATCTCCTGTATTTTTTTCAATAGGCTTATATTATACCATCTCTTCGTACAGTCGGCGTCGTTCCGGCGGCATCTCGGCGACGAACCGGGCCGCCGCTACTTTTTCTTCTCATCGACAACCTTCTGCAGATACGCAAACCCCGGCGTGATGTTTTCGGTCAGGTTGGACGGGATCATGGTTTTAAAGGGCATGCCGATATTCATGGGGCCGCCGGTTTTGAACAGGTCTTCCAAAACCGTGGGCAGGCGGGCGGCGGGAATGCCGATGCCGATTTCATCGGCGGCAATGCCGGCAAAGGCCCGATCGCCCATGCCGGGAAGGACGATCTGGGGCTGGCCGGTCAGAAACGGCAGCAGGCCGCCCATCAGGCAGGATTCACCGAAGCCTTCAAACACGGACATGATCGGGGCCTGGTAATCATAACAGAGCGCCTGAATAATATGGGTGATGTGGACCCCGTTGCCGAACACCAGGACCGTGTCCGGCTCCAGCAGGGCCTGGTGCAGGGGAGAGGCGACCAGGCCGATTTTTTCTCTGGCGTTGGCCAGCCTGGCCTCCCCATCAGGCCCGGAAAAAATCATATTATAGCCGTTTCTGCGGTTTACTTCCGCTTCCCGGCTCTTGTGCCAGCCCTGGGTGACCTGGCTTTCAATGAATTCTTCGTCGGTTACCTCCACCCACTGGTTCGCGGCCGATCCAGGTACGCAGAAATTCTCCTCAGCCGTTATGGCCACATGCGCGCCCCAGGAACGGGCATAGGTGAAGGTCTGGCAGATACACATTTTCTGGCCCATGGCCGAGGGTCGCATGGCTTCGGCCGGAATTTCGTCTTCGCTTTTGATGTAGGTAATGGCCACCGGATTGGTCGGCAGGTGAAGCGCATCAAACAACTGCCGGCCCAGCTCCCGGTATTGCTGTAAATCCATGCTGCCCTCCTTTTGATGAAAAAAAATCAGTTGACTTTACACGGTCGTGTAACTATGATGACCAACCATGCAGTCGCTGTCAAGTTTTTTTTTACAAACGTTAAAAAAACAAACAACCTTTCGACAAGAAAGAGTATTTTTATGAAAAACGGAGCCGAACGGTCCATCACCAGCAATACCGGCAGCGCCCCGGGCCGGCGGGGAAACCAGACCCGCGGTTTGATCCTGGCGGCCGCCCGGTCAGTCTTTGCCGCCCACCCCTATAACGCCGCCAGCATCCGCATGATCGCCGCCCAGGGGGATTTTTACCACGGCCTGATTCGCTATCATTTTCCCAACAAGGCCACCATATTTGAAGCGGTGGTGGAAGATGCCTGCCGCACCCTTTACCATGACAATAAAAAATGGTTAACGGAGATATCGGGCTTTTCCCCGCATAAAGCGCTTTCAACCTATCTGGACCGCTTAATCGAATTTTCTCAAACCCATCATGAGGTCTTTCGCATCATCGTCAACAACCTCTCCCACGATGATCCGCTTACCTTACCGGGGTACCAGCACCTGGTCAGCCTTCTGGCCGACACGCAGGCAGACTTTATAAAAACCTTTCCAGGATTGTTTTCAGATAATGATGCCGACCGCTTCCTGACCTGTCTGAACGCGCTCAGTATCAATTTTCTGGGGGCGGGATTCATGGAGGCCACCACCATGGGCTTTTCAGTCCGGGATGAGGCCTACCTGCAGTGGGTCAAAGAGACGCTTTTATTCCTTTTCCTGCCGGTTCTGGAAAAGGTTCGATAAGAAGTGATAGAGGTGCGTTGTCCCCATGTACCTGTCCAAATTCCGGTGCCCAATTCCGATGAATCCCGGTGCCAGTATATCTATTTCAACATTGACAGCGGAAATGAATATACTGTCCCCGGATTTGGAAATGAATATACTGTCCCCGGATTTGATGAATATACTGTCCCCGGATTTGCCGATTTGGATCCCCGGATTTGGATTGGATTTATATTCCCGGATTTATATTTTCTGGATCCCGGATCAGGCTTTTTCCACCCGGCAGGGCACATACCGATGCAGGGGGGTGCCGGCGAACCTGTCCCGATGGGTGTTTTTGGTCAAGCGGTTGGCGTTGGGACCGTACACGTGCCCCATGAAATTCAGTCCGAAACCATGGGGAATAATCACCTGCCCCTGACGGGCCTGGCCGGTTATTTCAAGTTCGGCGGTTTCCTCCCCGGCTTCGGTGATCACCCTCACCTGCTCTCCGTCCGCCAGCCCCAGCGTTTCCGCGTCTTCCGGGTTCATGGCCAGGGTGCCGGACCTGCGGCCTTCATTCCAGGCAGGATCGCGCATGAGGGTGTTGGCGTTGGTGTCCATGTGCCGGCCGGACATGAGGATCAGCGGCCATTGAGAATCGGCATCAAGGGCCGCGAGTTCGGCTTCCGGGGTGATCGACTCCATCCATTCCCGCATTTCGGGATAATCGACATGAACCCGTCCATCGCCGGTCTTGAGGGCCTGCATGGCCTCGGCCGGATCGCGCTTGCCCAGCCACAATCCGCCGGGATGGTCGAGAATCGCCTGAAACATCTGCTCGCCGAACTCGGGACCGGGCGTAAACCCGGCCCGGGCCGCGTCCTGTTGAAAAGATCCCGGGGTTGTCTGCAACAATCCCCACAGGGCGGCCAGGTTGGCCGAACCGAATTGCCGGCCCAGGGTCTCGGCCAGGACAAAGGGGATGGCCTTCATGGCCCGCGGCTCGGACATGACAAAGGTCATCAGTTCCGCGGCGTAAGCCGTCCGGTCACTTTGGGCCGCCTCATACAGCCCCGGCGGGATCTCCGGGATCAGGCCCAGGCGGTCGGCCAGTTTAACCATGATCTGACTCACCTCCAGCGGTTCTCCCTCGGGTTCCACCACGGGCCGGCGCATCTGAAAATAAATTTCCGGATAGGTCCAGGCAAAAAAAGTCGTGTCCCAAGATTCATAGCCGGAACGGGCCGGCAGCACGTAATGGGACAGGGCGGCCGTTTCGGTCATGGCCAGTTCGCAGGTTACCAGGAGGTCCAGCTGCCCGAAGGCCTGTTCATAGGCAGTGGTGTCGGCATAGGAGCGCAGGGGATTGGAGCCGCAGCAGAGCACGGCCCGGAGCCGTTCGGGATGGTCGTTCATGATTTCCTCGGGCATGACATTGGGCGGATAATAACCGCTCAGCGCCGGAAACCCGGTTTTGACGGTCTTCCACCCCTCCCCTTTCTTTTTTCCGGCCGAAGCGCCGGCGGCCAGGGGTATGTTGCCGGGGACGATGTTGCCGCCGGGCGCGCCGATACGGCCGCAGACAGCCATGAGAATGATTTCAAGAGCGGAGGTAACCGTGCTGTGGCGGTTCATCAACACGCCCAGGTCCGGGTGCATGGACGATTTACGGCTGGCCGTCAGCCGGCAGACCTCGCAGACCTGCTCGTAATCCAGCCGGCAGACCTCGATGGCGGCCCGAAAATCAAACTTCTCAAATAAAGGGCGGATGTCATCTAACCCCGCCACATGGTCCCGGATATATTCGGCGTTTTCCCAGCCTTCGTTCAGGATAATGGCAATCATGGCCCGGGTCAGGAGGGCGTCGGTGCCCGGCCGCAGCGGCAGATGGATATCGGCGATGGCGGCGGTCTCGGATCGCCTGGGGTCGATGACGATCAGCAACTTGTCGGGGTCTTTGGAAATATCCATGAGCACTTTTCTGGCCCGGGGCATCTGGTGACTCATCATGCCGTTCCAGCCGATGGCCAGAAGCACGTCGGTCTGGTCATGATCGGGTATGAGAAACTGGCGGCCGGTGGCCTGCTTCCAGGCCCAGAACAGGCCGGTCAATTCCTGGGCCAGGGCGTTGTAGTGATAGCGGGAACCCAGGCCCCGCATCAGGGGAACGCCGAAAGCCGCTTCAAAATGGCACCCCTGGCCGCCGCCGCCCATGTAGGCGAACGACCTCGGCCCATGCTCGTCCACGATCTTTTTGAGCCTGGCGGCGATTTCGTCAATGGCCTGATCCCAGGAAATCCGCTCAAACCCGTCTCCGACCCGCTTTAACGGATGCGTCAAGCGCTGGGCATGATGCTGGTGATGAGCGATATTGATTCCCTTGCGGCAGATATACCCCTTGCTGCGGGGGTTCTGCCGGTCCGGGCGGACCTTGATGATCCGGTTGTTTTCCACTTTCACTTCCAGCCCGCAGTTCTGCGCGCAGAGCACGCAGCCAGTCTTGTGCCAATTTTCCATGAATACCCTCATTAAACGGGATCGGTTAATTTCGTTCGCATGCTAACTTAAGGGAAATTACGGAGACATACTTAATTAAAATAATTAAGGAAGGGCCCCCGGAATTATCCCCCCACCTGTCCCCTTGCGTCAAACGGCGCAAAAAAACCGCCGGCTCCCAAAGGGCCGGCGGTTTTTCCTATTCCAACCTGTTCATTGGATTATTTCATTATACCGGAAAGGCGCCCGGCCGTGGTAATAAAGCAACTGCTCCCCGCACTGCTTTCGTAGCCGCTGGAAGATCCGGGCGCCACTTCTCCGGCCGCTCCGGAAGGATCAACGATTACGCCGTTGGCCACACCGTCGGCATCACCAATACCCCCATCGGTCAGGGTCAGGGTGACACTGGTCATGTCGTCGGCAAATTGCGCCCGGGCGGAAAAATCCTGCCATCCGTTGACCGCGTCATACTTGTACCAGACCATTCCCGCGGCCAGGGGTTCAGAAAAAAAGATGGTCACCGTGGCGGTGTCCCCCGCCTCCTCGACGTTAACCCGGAAACTGACCAGGCCCAGGGGGATATCTTCCGGTTTGGCAGGATCATCCGGCAACGAGTCCGGATCGGTGACGCAGAGCGCGTCGATACTTTGCTCCCCGGCGCCGGTGGTCAGCCCCAGTGGCGAGCCATCCAGGGCAGTTACCCGGGCCATGTTCGTCTGAGCGGCGTCGTCCACACCGTTGCCGTCCAGGTCAGTGGCCGCGGTAACCTCCTGGTCATCGGGAATATTGTTGCTGTTGGCGTCGGCAAATGGCGCCGGATTTACCGTGAAAAATACCGGCTGGCACCAGCGCCAGTCGCGACCATCGGCATCTATGAACTGGGCCCGCCAGAAGTAGCCGGTGCCCGGAGACAGCAGGACCTCATCCAGCGGCAAGCCCAG
>JAWOCW010000161.1:0-7592 GCA_046483615.1 Desulfosudaceae bacterium | reverse complement strand
CTCGGAATTTCACGTACTGCCAGGCACGCTCCATATCTCGCCAACGAAATCCGGTTCTTTTATAATAGTTTTCGAAAAGTTATCAAATCTCAGGCCGGGCCAGGCCGGATCAATGCCCGCCATGCTGCTGCCGACGGTGGCTTCGGTCATCGTTTTCTGGAAACGGCTGCGGGAGGAGTTCGGCGTCAGTCTCGAACGAAAAGGCGTAAACAAGGAATTCGGTCATTCGGAAATGATCGGGCTGGATCATGTCTACGACACGGTGGAGGAGCTGGACAACAACATGCTTTGCCACATGCATATCAACAGCCAGGGGTATAATGACGGGTTGATTCTGGGCGGCCCCGGCAAATACGACATCGACAATGGCGCCAGGATAAACGGTATGAACATTGCCATAGCCGCTCTTATCGGGCAGGCCGGGTATTCCCGGTGGAAGGGGCACGACATGCAGGTGCGCGCCCATGATACGACAAGGCAGGGTATTGACAGGGTCATCCGGAGTATCCTGAGCTGGGACGCCTGTGAAAAGGCCGCGGCCGTCCTTGATGAGGACACCTTGATGAGCCTGCTGGAAAATCGTGAAACCGCCAGGGCCGAGGATATGATGCGACAGGCAGTGGTGTATGCCTGTGAGCGGTTTGAGGAGATGTACGGGAAAACAGCTTCGTGACGAAAGGCGCGCCATGACAGACTCCCAGGCAAAAAAGTTTGAGGTGCTCGTCAGAGAGACGGACGGTGACCTGGACAGCCGGGTTGAGCAGCTTCTCTCCGCCATGACATTGGCGGATAAAATCAACCAGATGTCCGGCAACGCCCATCTCCTTGATATTGCCATCATGCTTGTTCGATACAATCTGACCACCTATGACTCTGGCCGGGACCGGCGCCTGGGCATACCCGCCCTCAGGTTCACGGACGGTCCTCACGGGGCGGGAGTCGGACGTTCGACCTGCTTCCCGGTTGCCATGGCTAGAGGGGCCACCTGGGACCCGGCCCTGGAAAAGCGGGTGGGGGAGGCCATGGGGAAGGAAGCCCGGGCCCAGGGCGCCAATTTTTTCGCCGGCGTGTGCGTAAACGTTGTCAGGCATCCGGGATGGGGAAGAGCCCAGGAAAGTTTTGGAGAAGACCCGCACCACCTGGGTGAGATGGGTGCCGCCACGATTAAGGGCGCCGGGCGGCACGCCCTGACCTGCGTCAAGCACTTGGCCTGCAACAGTATTGATGAATCCAGATTTTACGTGGATGTTCAGATTGACGAGCGGGCCTTGCGGGAAGTCTACCTGCCCCATTTCAAGAAATGTGTCCAGGCCGGGGTATCCTGCGTCATGAGCGCTTATAACCGGGTCAACGGGGAATACTGCGGCCATCATAAGCATTTACTGACAGATATATTGAAAAAGGAGTGGGGTTTTGACGGCTTTGTCATGTCTGATTTCTGTTATGGTGTGTATGACGGCCGGGCGGGTGTCTCCGCCGGACTGGACATGGAGATGCCGCACACGAAATATTACGGCCGGCGGCTGTTGCGGCACGTCAAGCAAAAAGAGGTGCCGGCGGAAGCCGTCCACGAGGCCGCCTTCCGGATTTTACGACAGAAGCTGGCCTTTGCCGCTCGTCATCAGTCAACACGATATCCCAGGGAGACGATCGCCTGTTCCGCGCATAGAGAACTGGCCTATGAAGTCGCCTGCAAAAGCCTGGTCCTGCTGAAAAACACCGCTGACGTCCTGCCCCTGGACAAAAACACGGTCAAAACGATAGCGGTCCTGGGCGGTCTGTCCGGGAAAGCCAACCTGGGAGACAAGGGCAGCAGCTGTGTCCGGCCGCCTTACGCGGTGACGCCCCTGGAGGGTATTAAGCGTCAAGCCGGCCCGGGTACGAAGGTGCTCGCCAGCCGCGGGAACAGTCTTGCCCGGGCCAGGCAAATCGCCGCCAAAGCGGAGGTAACCATTGTTGTGGCGGGACTCACCCATAAGGAGGAGGGGGAATACTTCCCCCATATTCGCGGCGGCGACCGGGAGCGGCTGGGGTTGCCGGAGAAACAGGAACGGCTGATTCGGGCGGTATGTGAACAAAACACCCGCTGTGTGGTGGTGCTGGAAGGAGGATCCGTTATTTCCATGGAAGGATGGATCAAGAATGCCGCCGCCGTTCTTATGGCATGGTACCCGGGCATGGAGGGAGGCAACGCCATAGCCGACATCCTGTTCGGCAACGTTAATCCCTCCGGCAAACTGCCCCTGACCTTTTTTCAGTCTGAAGCCCAGCTGTTTGAATTTGACAAGCGGGCCAAAACCGTAACCTATGATCTGTATCACGGGTATCGATATGCGGACCGGAACAGGCTCAAGCCCGCCTTTTATTTTGGATTCGGATTGAGCTATACCACTTTTGCCCGCGCCAACCTGAAACTGGCCCGACGGGACCTGACCGAAGAGGAGGTGCTGACCGCCCATGTGGATATCACCAACACCGGCCGGCGGTCGGGCGAGGAAATCGTTCAGCTTTACATCGGCTATCCCGGAACGGCCGTTCCCCGGCCGGTAAAGGAATTAAAGGCCTTTGCCAGGGTTGCCCTGGAACCGGCTGAGACCAGAACAGTGGAGCTGACGGTGCCGGTCCGGGAACTCGCCTTCTATGACCCTGTTCAGCAGCGCTGGGAAGTGGAAAAAGGAGATCACACCGTCCTGGTCGGCCCGTCGTCGGACCCGGCGGACCTGGTTTTGTCAGAGACATTCAGCGTCATCCCCCAGGCAGAAACCATCATAAAAACTGAATCGGACAAAACGGCGCCGAAGACCGGTCTGGTTTGAGAATCATTGTGTTTATGGTATTGAAGTAAATTGCGACTTCAAAACAAAAATAAGGATAATCAGTCATGGATGACATCGTACCAGTTGAAAGGATTGCCAGTAAAATCTACGTGATTAGGCAGGTAAAAGTGATGTTGGATAGAGACCTTGCCGAACTTTATGGCGTGGAAACAAGGCGTTTGAAAGAGCAGGTAAAGCGGAATCTGGACAGATTCCCTGAAGATTTTATGTTTGAACTAACCAAAAAAGAACTAACCCGAATATTTCATGAATTTTTTTGAATAAAATTGTTTAATTGTTAAAGTTCAAATATTTATTTATAATTTCTGGTTCTTTTTCAAAATACAAATTGCAAAAGGCTATTTATGGAATTTTCGCAATTTAGATGTCGAAAAAATTCACCCTTCGGGCGAGTCGCCTTGAACGCAGCTGCTGTGTTGCAGGGCACTCGCGGTAGATTTGCTACAGCTTCGTGCCCTGCGCCTTGCAGCTGCGCTCAAATCGACTCGTGAAATATCCGGGCTCAAAGATTGGAGATCGCAATTTGCGACCTCCAATAAAGATTTCATGGGTCTGCGTGTTCCGCGGCTGCTGAAAAATATCCCCCGGTCTGTCATCCGGAAAAATCAGCCGGAAAAATTCGCCACACAATGATCCAGGCAGGCCTGGCAGGTTTTTTTGTCGGTATTGCCGGCCGAACAGTAGGAGACATAGGCCTCGATCCAGTCCGTCCCGGTCCGGGGGCAGTTGTCCACAAACTCGATGAACTTTACCAGGCTGTCCACGGTTGCCGTGTCCATGACATGCTCCATGTGGCAGGCCGTGGTGTCAGCCTTTTCATGATCGATCCGCAGCACCCGGGACAGGAAATCCTTGATCACGGTGTGGCGGCGTTCAATCTCCCGGGCGATCTTTTTGCCCTTTTTGGTCAGGGTGATATAGCTGTAAGGCTCGTAATTCACCAGATCTTTTTCGGCCAGCACCTTGAGCGCGCCGGTGACCGACCCCCGCTGGACATCCAGGGCTTCAGCGATATCCTTCTGCCGGGCCACCTTATTGGTGGTTTCAAGTCGCAGGATCACCTCCAGATAATCCTCCAGGCTTTCGGAAAGGGAAGTGTTATTTTGCATCTTAGCACCTGTATGTTTTCGATTAATAATCTTCATCTTAATCCAGGGCCTGATTAAAATCAACAAAAAAGTTAGCCTTTAATAACATTCTTCTTGACAACTAAGTTTTGCTGGACTAACTTTGCAATCCTGACTTAAAAATATTTTGTTATCATGACAACCATGAAAAGCCATAACCAGGAGGTAAGACTTTGACAACACTCAATATGCGACAGATGGGGATGAACCAGACCGGCACCATCGCGGCGGTAAAGGCCAATGGAGAGCTGGGACGGCGGATCCGGGACATGGGGCTGGTGCCTGGCACGAACATCAAGGTGCAAGGACGCGCTCCCCTGTACGATCCGGTTTCACTGAAAATCATGGGGTTCACATTAACGCTTCGCAACAAGGAAGCCGACTATATCGACGTGGAGGTAAAATAGATCAATGGACGCTACCATCGCCCTGGCCGGTAACCCTAACGCCGGCAAGACGACCCTGTTTAATGAACTCACTGGCGCCCGCCAGCACGTAGGCAATTACCCCGGGGTAACCGTGGAAAAACGAGTGGGATTCCACAAATTTAACGGCCACAGATTCAATGTCGTGGACCTGCCCGGCACCTATTCCCTTACGGCCTACTCTCTGGAAGAGGTGGTAGCCCGTGATTTTCTGGTTCATGAATGTCCGGGCATGGTAATCCACATCGTGGACGCTACCAACCTGCAGCGCAATTTGTATTTAACTCTCCAGTTTCTGGAAATGGGCGTCCCCGTTTGTGTCGCGCTGAATATGATGGATATGGCCAAAACCCGGGGAATCGAAATTGATATAGAAACGCTATCAAGCCGTCTGGGCATTCCCGTGATTCCAACAGTGGCGCGGTCCGGCAGCGGCAAAACTGAACTTCTTCAGGCAGTGGCCGCCGGCATAGAAGCGGCATCCCCGAAGACGGAACTGGCCATTTCATACGGGACTGACATCGATAACGCCTTGGATGAAATGGCCCAGATAATTACCGACGCCGGCTTTTTCATCCAATTTTGTTCACCGCGCTGGACCGCCCTGAAATACCTGGAAAAAGACGAACAAGTAATAGCCAGGGGGCGCGAGGCATCACCGGCCGTTTCCGCGGAACTTGAGCGGGTCGTTGAAAAGGTGGCCCACCACCTGATGGATACCCTGGAAACCTACCCGGAAGCCCTCATAGCCGATCATCGTTACGGATACATTAATTCGATTCTGAAACAGGGGGTCATAACCTGCCAGCAGGATATCAACCGCCTCCAGGTGTCGGACCGCGTCGACCGGGTGCTGACCAACCGGTTTCTCGGGCCCCTGATCATGGCCGCGGTGATCATCGGTTTGTACCAGTTTACCTTTACCTATAGCCAGGTTCCGGTAGGCTGGGTGGAAGGTTTTTTCGGCTGGCTGAGTGGATGGGCGGAGGGCCATGTACCGGGAACGCTGTTCAAGTCACTGGTGGTCTCCGGCATTATTGATGGCGTGGGCGGTGTGCTTGGATTTGTTCCCCTGATCATGTTCATGTTTTTCGGGATCGCTATTCTTGAGGATTCGGGTTACCTGGCCCGGGTGGCCTACATGCTGGACCGGGTATTCCGGGTGTTCGGCCTTCATGGCAGTTCGGTCATGGCTTTTATCGTGTCCGGTGGCATTGCCGGCGGCTGCGCTGTGCCGGGTGTCATGGCGGCCCGCACCCTGAAATCTCCGAGGGAGAGGTTAGCCACGATCCTTACGGTACCGTTTATGAACTGCGGGGCTAAGTTACCGGTGTTCGCCCTGCTGGTGGCCGCTTTTTTTTCCAGAAACGAGGCCATGGTTATGGTCATCATTACCTTAATCGCCTGGGGCGGGGCGCTGCTGGTGGCCAAGCTGTTGCGCAGCACCGTAATCAAAGGTGAGTCCACTCCTTTTATCATGGAGCTGCCGCCATATCGTCTGCCGACCTTTAAGGGACTGCTGATTCATACCTGGGAGCGGACCTGGCAGTACATCAAAAAAGCCGGCACGGTGATCCTGGGGATCTCCATTCTGCTGTGGGCCATGATGACCTTTCCCGAACTCCCGGATACAAAAGCCTCAGTATTTGAGGCTGAGCGGAAGGCACTGCTTGTTGGCGCGCCGGCAGGGGTTGTCACGGAACTGGAGGCCGGCAAGGGCTTGTCCCCGCGGGCAAAGGCCTTTCGGGAGCAGTTGCTGGAGATCGACGGCCGCGAAGCTGAAGCCGGACTGCGACATTCCATTGCCGGCCGCATAGGCACGAGCCTGGAAACCATTACGCGGCTGGCTGGTTTTGACTGGCGGACCAACATCGCCCTGGTGGGTGGATTTGCCGCGAAAGAGGTAGTGGTCTCAACCCTGGGCACGGCCTATTCACTGGGTGAAGTGGATTCCGAAGAAGCCGGATCACTGTCAGAAAGGCTGGCGGCATCGCCGGACTGGACTCCACTGTCAGCCTGGAGCTTGATCCTGTTCACTATTTTCTACGCCCCCTGCTTCGTTGCGGTTGTCTGCATCGCCAGAGAAGCGGGGTCCTGGAAATGGGGAGTTTTCTCCATGGTGTTCAACACGACCCTGGCTTTCGGGCTTTCCGTAGCGGTCTTCCAGGTCGGATCATGGCTGGGTTATTAAAAATATCCGGGTTAGCCTGCCCATCAAAATAAAAAAGCACTGTTTTTTGATAAATTTCATAAAATATTCGGATTAGTCGGAAGACACGGGCAAAGCCTTTAACTTTGGCCGTAAATCGGCAGAACAACCGCCGGCACCGGACAGTCAGGCGCTGATAACGAAAAACTATAAAGGAACCACCCATGGAAACAATCATCGTTTTTTTAATCGTGGCCGGTGCTGCTGGGTACACCATTTCACGCTATGTGTGGCAGTATAAGAAAGGCGGCTGCCAGGGATGCGCCGGTCCAGGCGTTGGAGGATGCGATACCTGCGCCAGGAAACGGCCCGGACATAGTTCGGGGTCCGGGCGTCAGTCGGCCGCTTCAGCCTCGGCCAGGGCCTGATCCTGATAGGCGTGAAAGAGCCGGTCGCAGAAGTCGTCCCACTGCTCGCACACGGCCATGGTCTCCTCGGTCAGGTCGAACAGGTGAGGCGTTTTCAGGAGTTCTTCCATCTCCCGGGTGTACTCCCGGATATCGGCCGCGTCCGCCCCGGCCAGGATCCGTTCCACGAACTCGGCCGGAGGATACCAGGGGCGCGCCCGCTGAAAATCCAGGAACAATTGGGTCAACAGCAGATTGCGCGGGCCTTCCCACAGCTCGTTGACCATCCCGTCGCGGAACATGCGCGGAAAGCTGGAAAAATCCTCCATGACCCCGTGACCGCCAAAGGCGCTGAGGCCCAGTCGGGAAAGATCCACGGCATCCTTGGTGACGGTAATCTTTTGCAGCAGGATGAGCTGCCGCACGTCAAAGCGCTGCTTGCGCGTCTCCGGCGGCTCGTCAGCCTGGTCGCTGACCAGCAGTCCGCCGGGATCCAGACCCACGGACAGGCCGCCGGGCAGCTCGGTAAAGGCCTTATAGACCTTGAAATTGCCGGCCGTGGTTCGCCGCACCAGGCGGGCGTTTTTCAGGTATTGGCCGGCCATCATGGGAAACTCCCGCAGGGCCCGGCCAAAGGCCGCGCGAAA
>JAWOCW010000110.1:0-2540 GCA_046483615.1 Desulfosudaceae bacterium | reverse complement strand
TGTACCTGGTCCTCGGGGACCTGGGCGTGGTGGAGAGAATCGGGGATGACTCCGGCGGCTCTCTTGAGAGGAAAAAAGAAAACGGTTAATCGCGGAAGGGGGGCACCGCCTTTAGCCCGGATATTTCACGAGTCGATTTGGGCGCAGCTGCAAGGAGCAGGACACGAAATTGTAGGGGAAGGTTTAGCCTTCCCGATCAGCGGGCGGCTACGGATCGAGGTCCGGGGCAGGCTCTGAAGGCCGCCCCTACATTCTACCGCAAGTGTCCTGCAACGACGCAGGTGCGTCCAAGTGACTCGCCCGCAGGGTGAAATTTTTTGATATAAAATTACCTTTATTTCACAAATCTTAAATAACAATTTGTAATTTTAGAAGCAGGGCAAAAAGAATACAACATTTTGAAATAATAAAACAAAGTAGTATTTGTCAAAAAAATTCATGAAATATCCGGGATAGATAAGTGTCTGTATGTTGGATATGAAGAAAGCCGCGCCGACTAATGCGCGAAGACGGGACTGTTCAGCGTTTAATCAATATGCAGCCCGCTCCATGAGGAGCCCTGTTTGAGGTTATTATGCCCAAAATAGAACCCTTCGAAAAATACAGCACCGAGTATGACCAATGGTTTGATACTCATTTTGATTTCTATGAGGCTGAATTGGAAGCAATCCGCCGGCTTATTCCGACTGACGGAGCAAAGGGCCTGGAAGTGGGGGTCGGCTCGGGGAAATTTGCTGTACCGCTTGGGATCAAGGTCGGGGTTGAGCCATCAGAAAAGATGGCCAACAAGGCCGGATTGAAAGGCATCGACGTTCATTTTGGCGTAGCTGAAGAATTACCCTTTTCTGACGGCCTGTTTGATTTTGTGCTGATGGTCACGACCATCTGTTTTGTTGATGATGTCGCTGAATCTTTACAAGAGATATTTCGGGTATTAAAGGCCGATGGATCCATTGTCGTTGGATTTGTAGACAGAGAAAGCGAACTGGGCAAACAGTATTCGGAAAAAAAAGAACGCAGCCGGTTTTACAAAGATGCCACCTTTTTCTCAACGCCAGAGGTGCTGAAATGTCTTGAAGAATCGGGATTTGTAATCCAGAATATATTGCAAACCCTCATTCCCGGAGAATCGACCCGAACCATTTGGGAAGGCTTTGGAAAGGGTGCCTTTGTCGTAATCAAGGGCATGAAAATAGAAAGCGGTTGAGATAAAGCAGCATTTATCAAAAAATTTCATCAGGAGTAAAATATGGAACGTCTTCCCGAAGGAGTGTGGCACAGCCTTACGGCCCCGGAGATTATCGCCGCGTTTGAGTCCCGGGAAACCAGCGGCCTTTCCGAACAAGCAGCCGCCGAACGGGCTGAGCGGTTCGGCGTCAATGAGTTGACCCGCGCTGTGGGACAAGGGGCGCTGACCCGCTTTCTGCTGCAATTCAAACAGCCCCTGGTGATTATTCTGCTGGCCGCCTCCCTGATCACCCTGATCCTGGCCGAATATGTCGACGCCGGGGTGATTTTTGCCGTGGTCATGGTCAATGCCGTGATCGGCTTTGTCCAGGAGTCCAAGGCCATGAAGGCCATTGAGGCCCTTTCCCGGGCCATGACCAGCGAGGCCACCGTAATTCGTGACGGGCAGAAGCAGCGGATCGCCTCGCGGCTGCTGGTCCCCGGGGACATCGTCATGTTGCAGTCTGGAGATAAAGTTCCGGCCGACATACGCCTGATTAAATCCCGGGAGCTGCAGATCGATGAAAGCGCCCTGACCGGCGAGAGCATGTCTGCTCAGAAGGAAGAGGCCACGCTGGAAGAAGATATGACCATCGGCGACCGGCGTAATATGGCCTATTCGTCGACCCTGGTGACTTACGGCAGCGGCCTGGGAATTGTGGTTGCCACCGGTGATCAGACCGAGATCGGCCGCATCAACCAGCTCATCGCCACCGCCGATATACTGGCAACCCCGTTGACCCGGAAGATCCACCATTTTTCCGGTATTCTGCTGTATGCCATTCTGGCCATGGCGGCGCTGACCTTTGTGATCGGCTTTTTACGAGGTCAGGATCTGGTGGAAATGTTCATGGCCGCGGTGGCTCTGGCGGTGGGCGCCATTCCCGAAGGCCTGCCCGCGGCCATCACCATTACCCTGGCTATCGGCGTCTCCCGCATGGCCAAACGCCATGCCATCATTCGCAAGCTGCCGGCAGTGGAGACCCTGGGCTCTACCATGGTCATCTGTTCGGACAAAACCGGCACCCTGACCCAGAACCAGATGACAGTCCAGGATATCGTGGCCGGCGGCCCGCGCTATGACGTTTCCGGTATCGGGTACGCGCCCGAAGGCGCCATCACGCCGGTTGATGAGGCCGTTGATCCGTCAGCCAACCGCGCCCTGGAAGCGATTTTAAAAGCCGGCCTGCTGTGCAATGACTCCCGCCTGAAAAAAACAGATGAGGGCTGGCGAATAGAAGGCGATCCCACCGAAGGCGCCTTGATTGCCTCGGCCATGAAGGCCGGCTACGATCCAGATCAACTGGCCAGTG
>JAWOCW010000029.1:0-5520 GCA_046483615.1 Desulfosudaceae bacterium | reverse complement strand
TTTCCGTTTGCAAACGGGCAATCGGAATGGTTCCCGGACTGAACACAAGATCGTACTCAATCGTTCTCAAAGCTTCCTCCACCTGGGCGGCATAGGCTTTCATAACCGCCGGCTCCCGGTCTTTTAAGTAAACACGGGAAAAAATCCTGGCATACATATGTTTTTTCAGGCGAAAGCGAAAAGCATCCTTTTCAGCCAAGCCGCCGATCCGAAGCATTTGCAGGCCGGTGTCGGCCAGCGACTGGAAAATATAACGCCCCAGCCCGGACCAGGCGTGCATATCTGATGAATCATAGGTCGTTACATAGGCGATTTTCACTGTTCGGCCTTCACTTCCTTCACAAATCGGCGGATTCCCGGAATTTCTCCAAAAAGAGCTTCCGATAGGTCCAGAACCTCATCGTCGGCCATCAATCTGCGGAAGGTCTTATCATCGGCCAATAATTTCCAGCGCTCCTTGATCTTGAGGTCCCGGGGAGACGGCGTTCGCAAGCGCTTCCAGTAATCGACGATTTTTCCATACCGTTCCAGGCTGAACAATTTTCGCCATTGTTGCAGCATGATTCGGGCCGATAAGGGGGAAGGATCGAAAGAACTGCCTCGGCCATAACTGGACAGTGTATCCCGGCTGGCGTCACTGAAGCTGCCCATGAAAATTCCAGAAAGATGCTGCCGATATCCCACATCATCCGCCCAGCGATTGAACAAAATCACGATTCTGTTCGTTTCCGGTTCCCGGATGCCAGACAAGGCTTTCCGGGCAAACCGTTTCCAGTTGACAAGGATCAGGTCAGGATCGCTGATCCCTCCCATGGGTCCCCTTTCCCTCAACATTTCCAACCGGCTGGCCAGGCAGTTAAAAGGATCGCGGATTATCATCACGTCAAATCGATACCGGCTGGTCAACAAATAATGTTCCCGGTTGGCCGCAAAAGATGGTTGAAAGACACTGGCCAGAAAATCGGTTTCAGCGGAAACGAATTCGGCCCTGTCCTCATAGGAATAGATCAGCAGGCGTTTTCTGATGTTTCGTAATTCTTCAACATCGATTGCGGAATCAATTCCGACCAGCTCTCTCTGGGCATAATGCGTATGGGGATCACAATCGCCGTGTTCGACATTATTTAAAAAACATACCGGATGACCGGCATGCTGGTTCATGATCCAGTGGATAATGGCATGATTACCGCTGCGCATGAGACCGGCCGCCCGGATTTCAATATCATTTACCGTATCCCTGGTTTCAGGACTTATTTTTTCCACCATACCTGGAGTCGATTTTCGCATGGGGAAGCCTCCCCATTACTATTATTTTATATAATATCACGAATATAAGAAATATACCAGCCGAATACATGCTGGTTTATGTAGGATTGATGCCGGTTTGTTGGTGAGCATGGCAGGCCTTCATCAGAATATAATCAGCTAAAATTATCAATCCCCGGGCGGTATAGTAATTTGGCCCTTCATTTCTTTCTTCAGCACATCAAGCTTATCAGAAAGGTTAACATAGAACAGATTGTGTTTTTCGAAAATTTCAGATATTTTCTCAATTAATCTTTTTCTTACTTTGATTCCGTGGTCAATGTCAGTAACAAAGATAGTTTTACAATGCCTAACGCGGATATTTCATGAAATATCCGGGTTAGCCTGGTTCCGGCGGTTTTACCGGTTTTGATAAAAATAAACCTGTGTTGGTGTGAAATGATCATGCGCCCTTCAGTCCTTTGGGCTTTCCGGTAACGGATTCTGGCACAGCAACCGCAGACAGGCGTCAGTTATCTGTTGAATGGAAAAATCGCCATGGGTGCAAGTTCGAAAAACCAGGGATTGCCTGCCGGGTGGTTGATAGGCCGGCGGAGCACCGGGGATGGTGGCCACCAGCGGACATCCGACGGCCCCGGCCAGATGCATGGGGCCGCCCTCGTTGCACAAGGCCAGGCGGCATCGGGCCAGTATTGCCGCTGTGGCTCCGATGGATATATTCCCGGCCAGGTTGGCATCCATGGTTCGGCCGGTATCCGCCCTGTCCCAGTCTTTCCCCTCGTTCAGGCCACCGACAATCACTATCCGAACGTCCGGTATATCCCGGCGCAGCCGGTGCAACACCGCCGCCTGATTGGCCAGCGGCCAGCGGGGATGTTTCGGTGTCTCCCGGGAAGGATAAACCGCCATCAGTTTGTCCGTGTCAATGTTTATGCCCTGTCGCAGCAGGGCGTCACGGGCTTCCTGGTGGGCGTCGGCCGGGATGTCGACAAAAACATCGCTTTGGGCGACATTTTTATCAAACCTGCGCGCCAGTTCCAGGTTGCAGGATAAATTGGTGTCATCCTTCTCAGGCAATGGCGCCCGCAAACAGTGTGGCACACTGCCGACCCGATGGAACAACCGGGGCCACCAGCGACTCAGTCCCGTCGCGAAAACTGCCATCTTATCGCGATTGTCCCGTCTCGCGCGCATCAACAAAGGCGCCAGAGCGCTTGTTTTGGCGGGGTGCCACCAGGGTCGATTGGTATTAGCGACGGTGACCGCGTTAATGATATGGGTGGTGCTGTACATTTCCGGGACCAGGGCATTGGCGGCTACAAGTTCGATGAATGCCCTTGGATAGCAGGTTCGCAGGGCTTTTAAAACCGGTGAGAATAAAATGGTATCTCCCAGACCTCCCGGCGAGACTGCCGCTATCCACTTTGTGCTCCCGTTTCCGTTGCTCAAAGTTTCTTTGTGCTGCCCGTCGTATGCCTGGGGCATAGTCTGGTTTCTCCTCTCGACCTTGATCGCGCTTCCGGTGTACTGATTCAGCGACGAGCCGTTTTTCTGGAATAATATCACGGATAACAAACTATTTCCAGAAAAGGCCTCTTCCCAAAATCCACGATTGGTTTTACCTGGCCCGGTTATTTCACGAGTCGATTTGAGCGCAGCTGCAAGGCGCGGGAAACCGAAGTGTCCTGCAACACAGCAGATGCGTCCAAGTATACTCTTCCTTATGGCGAGCTGAATTGCCGGCATGTTTCAATAACAAGACCTCCAGGGGCATCACGGCATTGTTGCCGAATCATCAATCCCCTGGTAAATCAGGAGATAAACCAAAAAGATTGACACTGCCGGGCGGTCCTGTTACCTCCATGGTACGGTCGCTGTCGGTGGTCCGGCAAGGCAAAAGGAATTCGCGAAACAACGATCAAGTTAAGACGGGGAGAATCCGGTGCTCAAAGTTCTGGCGTTCGTAAAGAAAAATTTGCAATGGCTGATGATCGGGGTAATCGCCCTGGGGCTGGTCAATCTGAAATTATTTGGGGGCTGGGATCTGCCCCGTCCCCTGCTGGTGGGGATCGTAATTTTTCTGGTCATCTTTCCGGTCATGATCAACACCCGCTTTGACGAGTTATTTTCCCATCTGACCGAGCCCCGGCCGGTGTTCTGCTCGCTGGTGCTGAACTTTTTCATTTCACCCCTGATCGCCTGGCTGGCGGCCTCCCTCTTTTTGCGTTCGGAACCGGAACTGGCCACGGCCCTGTTTCTTATTGCTCTGGTTCCCACCAGCGCCATGAGCGCGGCCTGGACGGCTTTTTCCGGGGCCCGCATGGCCACGGTCCTCTATCTCATTCCAGCCAACCTGCTTTTTGCCGCTTTTGTCGGCCTGCCCCTGATTTTTCCCCTGCTCGTGGGCGATACCGTGGCGGTCAATCAGCTGGCCATCATTAAAAACATCCTGCTGGTTTTTCTGACCCCCCTCATCCTGGGAGATCTGACCCGCCGGCTGATTATCCGGGTAAAAGGCAGGGAGACCTATCAGAACCGGATTAAGCCGGAACTGGGCGGGGTGTCCGGGGTGGGCGTGCTGATCCTGATTTTTCTGGTCATGTCCCTGGAGCGCAACGCGGTTCTGCTGGAAAATCCCGGCTTAATCGGCAAGGTGATTGTGCCGGTGGCTCTGTACTACCTGTTGATGTATGTCAGCAGCGTCCTGTGGAGCCTGCTGCTGATCCGGCAGGGCATCATGGCCGGCGAAAAAGCGGTGGTGGTCGTGTATACTTCCGTGGCCCGCCATGTCAATATCTGCCTGGCCCTGGCGCTGAGCGCCTTTCCCCTGGAAGCAGCCTCCCTGATGATCCTGCTGCTGATCGTGGGATATATGATTCAGGTACCTACTCTGGCCTTCTACGCCCAGCATCACGGCAAAAAACTGGCCGCCATGTCCGCCGGCAGCCAATCGGCCTGATCTCGTCCGCCCTGATCCGATTACCCTCATCTCTGCCGCCGGTCAAGCTCTCCGGTCAAGCTCCCCGCTTAACCCCCCGGTCAAGCTACTCCGGTTAAGCTACTCCGGTCATATCTCCTCTGGTCATAACCCTGATCATGCCCGCCACAACCTGGCGCCCCCCGGCAGGGGATTTATGGCCTGTAATCGGCCCGGGCCTGTTTTTCAGCCCGGATATTTGATAAAATGTTCGGGTCAGCCAAGAAGGGGGGACAACAGCTTCTGCACCAATTCTATCTGCTTCTGGATTTCTTGTGAGTCGGTTTGGGGCACCCGGGCGGCAAGTTTATCCAGCTCGTCCTGGTCCTGATCGATTGATTTGTGAATGTAAAAAGTCTCCACTTCCCCGTCCGGATAGACATGACCGCATCCGCCCACCGTGCCCAGGAATTGGCCGTTTTTTACGACCGGTACCGCGAATTTGACAAAACCGGCGTCGCATTCGTCCACTACCGGCTCTTCCGACTCGCGGGCCATATTAGTCATGTTCTGGTTGGCCACGGCACAGATGTTGGTCACTCCCTGGGGGTGTCCCTTTATAATCGGGCAGAGTTCGTTTCCCCAGGCCACATACTTGGTGATACGCGTTCCCTGATCATCGTAGACGCAGGCGTTAAGGCCTGAACTCTGATGCAGTTCTTTTTCCAGCTCCTCCCATTTTTCCACCGGGGCCAAATCCGTGAGATGCATCCCTACCTCCTGTGTTTTATGATTGATTTACCTCTTACTATAAGCGGAGAGCCTTAACAAGTCCATACTCCGGGCAAAAAAATCAAAAAACCGCCGGTAGCCCGGATATTTCATGAAATTTTTTGAAAAACATTATTTTGTTTCATTATTTCAGCTTCTTATATTGCATTTAGCAGTCATTTCAAAATTACAAATTGTCATTTTAGATTTGCGGAATAAAATCATTTTTATATCAAAAAATTTCACCCTGCGGGCGAGTCACCTTGAACGCATCTGCGGCGTTGGCCGATATTCGCGGTAGATTACTACAGCTTCATATCGGCCGCCTTGCAGCTGCGCTCAAATCGACTCGTGAAATATCCGGGGTAGCGGGTCGAAAAACATTACAAAATTTTGAGATAAGACCTATTTTTCCCCGGATTTATTGACCCAGTGAATGGCAACCTGGCGCTTGCCCCATTCCCGGGCTTTTTGCTTGTCTTCACCCATGAAAATATCGATCTTCTTTTTCCAGCGCTTGTTCATCTTGTCACGCACGATATAGGTGCCGTCCAGGCCATCGATTT
>JAWOCW010000291.1:0-4557 GCA_046483615.1 Desulfosudaceae bacterium | reverse complement strand
GCCTGCGCCCCCGGGTGATGACCTCGGTAACGACCATGATCGGTTTCCTGCCCCTGACCCTGATTCTCAATTTCGGCCTGATGAAACTGGCCGGTTTCTCCCTGAATATATTTTCCCTGGGGGGATTGATCGTGGCCATCGGGGTGGTGCTGGACAACTCCATAGTGGTCGTGGAAAACATCAGCCGGCTGCGGCGGGAAAATCCCGGGCAGGAGGCAGGCAGCCAGGCCGTGGCGGCGACCACCGAGGTGGGCCCGGCCCTGGTCGCGGCGACCCTGTCCTTTCTGGCCCTGTTTGTGCCTTTTTTAATCGTGCCGGGGTTGATCAGCCTGCTCTTTCGGGAACTGATCCTGGTCATGGCGGGCATTGTCATTATCAGCCTTATCGTGGCGGTCTCCGTCACCCCCATGATCACGGCCATCCTGCTGGAATCCGACCGGCCCGGACAACAGCCCGGCCGGTTTGAACGATTTTTCACCTGGCTGACGGACCGCTATGGCAGACTGCTGGAAAAGATTATCGGCCGGCGCCGGATCGTGATGGGACTTTTCCTGCTGGCGCTGGTGGCGGCCTTCCTGCTGATGGGACGGCTGGGCGGCGAATTCCTGCCCCTTATCGACGACGGCCGCGTTATGATCAAGGTGAAAATGCCGACCGGAACCTCTGTGCGAAAAACCAACCAGGTCCTGCAAAAAATAGAGCGGCAGCTGGCCGGCGATGACCGGATCAAAAGCGTGTTCACCCTGGCCGGCGGCCAGGTCAAGGGACTGACCACCTATGAAATCGCCAACGAGGGCCAGGTGGACATTCAGCTGGTACCCCGGACAAGACGGGACATCAGCACCAGGGAGTACGTGGCCGGCCTGCGTAAAATGGCGGGTAAACTGCAACCGCCGGGAGGCATGATCATGGCCAGGCAGATGCCCATCAAGGGGATCGCCGGCATGCGGGCCGCGGATATTATTGTCCAGGTCCGGGGCCAGGACATGGACATCCTGGAAGATCTGGCCCAAAAAACAGCCCGGACCATGTCCGGCCAGGAGCGGTTTCAGAACGTGTCCATTTCCATGGACCGGACCAAACCTGAATACCAGATCCGGGTGGATCGAACCAAGGCCGCCGACCTGGGTGTTGCAGTCGCGGAGGTGGCCACCTCCCTGCGTTCCCTCATCACCGGGGCCGTGGCCACGCGTTATCGCGCCGGCGCCAACTACTATGACATACGGGTAGTGGTTCCGGAAAGACGCCTGACCGACCGTCAGCAGGTGGAGGACCTGATTTTGACCAGCAGCCGGGGCGACACTCTCCGACTAAGAGATATCGCGACGGTTGTCCCGGCCTCGGGGCCGGTGGAAATTATCCGGGAAAACCAGGTCAAGCAGATCACCGTGGAAGCGGACATTCGGGACGACGACCTGGCCGGGGCGGTTAATGAACTGCGCGCCACCCTGGCAGAAATGAAGCGGCCGGCCGGATATACCTTTGATTTCGGCGGCAACGCTGAGATGATGGCCGACATGGCCAGAACGGTGCTGACGGTGCTGGTTTTCGCGCTGTTTTTCTCCTTTATCGTCCTGACCGTGCAGTTTAACAGCCTCAAGCTGCCGGCGCTCATCCTGGGCAGCGTGCCGGTCTGCCTGACCGGGGCGATTTTTCTCATGGGCGCCGCGGGCCTGCCGCTGGGAGCCACGGTTATCATCGGCGTGCTGGTTGTTATCGCCGCCACCGTCAACGACGGGGTATTGCTTTTGACTTACGCCCGGGATATTCAAAAAGACCGGGCCGTGACAGCGTCTCAAGCAGTGATCGACGCCGCCCGGATCCGCCTGCGCCCCCGGGTGATGACCTCGGTAACGACCATGATCGGTTTTCTGCCCCTGGCACTGAACCTGGCCGAAGGCGGCGACATGCTCCAGCCCATGGCGGTGGCCGCCATGGGCGGGCTGGGTATGGAAATACTGGTAGCGCTGTTTCTGATGCCCTGCCTGTACGTGGCGATGTCACGGACGTGAAAAATTGACGTGAAGACTTTTTTTAAATTCTTGTACTTGTCTTCAGGCAACCGACAACTTGTGACAATAACCTTTTCCGGGAGTTTTTACGGATTTGAAAGCCTGGCTTAAAAAAAATCTCATCAAACCGGAACGGCTCAAGGGAGAGCCGGTTCACCGGCTTCTGGGCGACCGTATCTTTGAAAATGACATCTGGCACGTCAACCGTCGTTCCATTTCCGCCGGCCTGGCCCTGGGCCTGTTCATCGCCTTTACCCCGACCATCCCTTTCCAGATGCTTCTGGCCGCCCTGCTCTCCATCTGGCTGCGGGTCAACCTGCCCATAGCGGTGGTCGCCTGCTGGGTCACCAATCCCTTTACCGCCGTCTGGATCTATTTCATGGAGTACCGGCTGGGGCAGGCAGTGGCGGGACAATTGCCGGCCCTTTTCGCGGTCAGCGACCTTGAAAATATCGGCGCCATCCGCCGGCTTTTTTCCCAGGCCACTTATGTCTGGACCGGCGGAATGATCGTAGGCGCCGTAGCCGCCCTGGTCGGCTATATTACCATACGAATTTTATGGCATCTGTTTTCAAAAAAAGACTCGTGACGACTTCCTTGACAGTGTCGCGCTGTTCGTAGTGTTCGATCTCGCTGGATATGCCCGAGTGCGCATTGAATATTCGAGGGATTCTCTTTATCCCACCTCTTCCTTTTTTAAAAATCATTAATACGGTTGTTAAAACCGATTACAAAGGATCATTCAAAAAATCCGGCAGATCGGCCGCAGCCGACATCTTCCAGTCGGGATCCCGTTTTTCCAGAAAAGACATGACTCCTTCCACGGCATCGGGCTGGTTAATTACCCACTGGAACAGAGCAAACTCCCGCTCGTCCATGCGCGGAATGGAAGCGGTCAGGCCCTGCCACAGCAGACGCTTGGTGACGGCCACCGACACCGGCGCCGCCAGCCTGTATTCCCGGGCCTGTTCCAAGGCGGCCGGCAGAACTTCCCCGGGCGGCAGGGCCCGGGAGGCCAGGCCCAGGCGGGCCGCTTCCGTGCCGCTGATGATGCGTCCGGACAGCATCAGGTCGGCGGCCCGGGACAAACCCACCACCCGGGGAACAATGACATGGGAGGCCAGTTCCGGGGTCAGGCCGCGCCGCGTAAAAGCGAATTGGACCTTGGCGGTTTCAGCCACGATCCGGATATCGCAGGTCATGGCAAAGGTGAGCCCCACCCCGATGGCATGACCGTTGATGGCCGCCAGGACAGGTTTTCTGATCTGGTAGGGCATAACCGGCGGAAAGGCCAGCTCGGCCCTGGCATCCGCTGATTGACCGGTATTAAATGATCCGGCGTTACCGGACAGGTCGGCACCGGCACAGAAGGCCCGCCCGGCGCCGGTCACTACCACGGCCCGAACCGCGTCATCCGCGTCCAGGGCCGCCAGGGCCTGCCCCACTTCCCTGGACATGGCCTGGTTCCAGGCGTTCATGGCTTCGGGACGGTTCAGGGTGATGACGGCGATATCGTCTTCAATGGTCAACAGAATGGGCGACTCGGACATGAGGGACTCCTTGTGATATGGTTATAAAGAAACTATAACGACAAGAACTCCTTGCTGTCAAGCAGGTAAACAGCCTGATAATGCCGGCATAATTTTGACAGCAAAGGCCAACCTTGCTATAAACAATGATCAGCAAAGGAATAAGATGGTCTCGTTGTTACCCGGGCAGAAATCCGCGAGACCTCATCTTATTATAAATCAACGGTCAGCCGCCGGGTAACCTGGCGGACATATCCAATAAACAACCCTCAAATAAATCTGATCGGATGAAGCCACGAATCCTCCTCATTGATGACGACCAGGAACTGCGGGACCTGCTGTCAGAATATTTTCATGACAATCATCTTGCCATGGAATCAGCCCTGACGGGACAAGAAGGCGCGGCCCTGGCTGTGGCGGAAGATAAATACGATATCATAGTGCTGGATATAATGCTGCCTGATATGGACGGCTTTGAAACCTTGAAAAAGATCCGGGCTGTTTCCCGGATCCCGGTTATCATGCTGACCGCCCGGGAAGACCAGGCCGACCGCATCATTGGTCTGGAACTGGGAGCGGACGACTATATGCACAAGCCCTTCAATCCCCGGGAACTGATCGCCCGCGTTAAAGCTGTTATGAGGAGAGTATCAACAGCCGGGGATGACAACCTGGCAGAACAGTCCGGTAAAATGTTCTTCGGCTCTATGGTGATTGATTTTCCCCGGCGAAAATTAAGCAAGGCGGGAAAAGAAATTTATCTGACCGGAGTGGAAACGGACATCCTTACCGAACTGATTTCGCGGCGGGGTAACCCCGTCACCCGCGATTGGCTTTTAAATATTGTCAGCGGCCGCAATCTGGAAGTGTTTGACCGATCCATCGATGTTCATATCAGCCGAATCAGGAAAAAGATCGAGGATGATCCCTCTGCCCCGCGATACATCAAGACTATCTGGGGCAAGGGATATATGTGGACCGTTTAACCCGGATATTTCACGAGTCGATTTGAGCGC
>JAWOCW010000276.1:0-3932 GCA_046483615.1 Desulfosudaceae bacterium | reverse complement strand
GTTGGAGTTGATTTTCGTTTCCATGCCCCGCTGGTGTGCGTGGTCGATGATTGTGCCCATGTCCCGGCGCAGGAGGGGTTCGCCCCCGGTAAAGGAGATACTCCAGGTCCCCATTTCAGCCAGATGGTCGATAATCTCCAGCGCCTGCCGGGTGGACGCTTCCGGACGGGGCTGGCGCGGCAGGTCGCAGTAGGCGCATTGCCGGTTGCATCGGTCGGTGATGGCCCAGCCCACCACCAGCGGCGCCTTTTTTTTGAAAAAGCGGGCCCGCCCCGCGGCACCGGCGATTTTCAGCAGTTTTAAAAGTTTCATCGCCCGGCCCGTCGCCCTGGTCCGTCACCCGGCGCTGTCCGGCCGGATGTCAGCCATTTTCTTTTAATAACCCGTTTTATCCGCAGGGGATAATATTTAAAATAGATGACGTAGCGATAATCCCGGCCTTTTACGGCTACCAGTAACTGGCCGGCAATTATCAGCGGAGAAGGGATGAACCGGAACAGCTGGTAACGCCGCCGGGCTGTCAGCCACCGGACCAGGGCGGCCGGAATCACCGGCAGCAGTTTGAAGAACCGGGAAAAATTATCCCTGGCCTGTCGCAGTTGGCGGTCTTTGATAAAAGCGTCATGAAAAAAATTGGTGATCCGTCCCTTTTCAATGTCGTCCACGTCAGCCTGGTCGAGGATGTTTTTTCGGCGGGCGGATTCGATAATGGGCAGATTCGGGAAATAGGTCAGGTTGTGGCATTTGACGCGGTTGAGCCGTCGCAGCCGGCTGTAGAAAAGCGCTCCCTCGATATGGTCCTGTTCGGTTTCCCCGGGCAGGCCGAACATGTGATCAATATCATACCGCAGCCGGTAGGAGTCACACAGCCGGAAAGCGGCCCGGGCCTGCCGGTTGGTCTCGTTGCGGTGCAGGACGGTTTTTTTGATCGTTTCATTCAGGGTTTGCAGGCCGAATTCGATGCAGTAGCAGCCGCTCTTTTTGAGAAGCCGGCAGACCTCTTCATCCAGATTGTTGATTTTACCGAAGCAGCGGAACGGTACCCCGATCTCTTTGACATAACGGTCCAGCAATTGTTTCAGCCATTGTTTATCGGTGAAAAACAGGGCGTCATTGAACATGACCTCTTTAAATCCATACCTGTTTTTCATGACAATCAATTCCTTCATAACCGCGTCAACTTCCCGGCGGCGGAAGTATCGGTTCCGGTAAAGCCGGTTCAGGTAACTTTCGCAGCAGTAGCTGCAGTTGAAGACGCAGCCCAGGCTGGTCAGAATGACGTAATCATCCCGGAAATTGACGTCCTTTTCAAACAGGGCCTTGTCCGGCAGGGGCAGGCTGTCGAAGTCGGAAAAGGGCGGCCGGGGAGGATTATGGCTGACGCGGCCGTCTTTTTTAAACCACAGGTTGGCGATGTCCTCCACGGATCTGTTGTTTTCCAGAGCCCCGGCCAGTTCGGGCAGGGCCTCGAAACCTTCGCCTTCCACCACGAAATCGGCAAAATCGTTTTCAATGATGGCGCGGGGGGCCAGGGTGGCGTGAATGCCGCCGAAGACGGTGGGCGTGTCGACAATTTGCTTGATTTCGGCGGCGATCCGGCCGGCCCAGGCATAGGTTCCGGAATAGACCGTCAGGGCGATCAGGTCCGGCGAGGAATCAAGAACTTCCCTGATAACCTGTTGACGCTGGTTGAACAGTTTTTCCAGGAACCGGATATGAAAAACATTATCCTCCGGTCCGAACAGGCCGGGATCATAGGCCAGGGCCGTGCGGTGTCCTGCCCGTTTGAGCAGGCTGGATAAGTACTCTATCCCCAGGTGTTCTCTGCCCAGGTGAACGAAAGTGATTTTCATGGAGCGTAAACCATATGGGTGTCAATTTTGACGGCTTCGTAAAAAGTTCCGCTCTCGTCATCCCGTCCCGAAGCGGGGCCCGAAGCGGGGACCGGGATGACGAAACCAGGCCGCGGCGGGCTTGTCGCGAGCCCCTCTTTACTTGTATTTGGCCATTTTTTTATAAAAGTCAAGCCGGCTTTTGTCATCGTGGTAGGCCTTGAAATTTTTGTCTTCCCGGGAAGCGCTCTCCTGGCTGAAAAGCATTTCCAGGAATCCCAGAAATTTTCTTTTAAACTCGGAAAATGATTTTACCTGCCAGGTGGACTTCAGTAAAAACCGGATGCGGCAATGGTATTTGACATAAGCCCATCTGGCCAGGGCGTCTATCTCCGGGTTGCTCAATTCCGTCCAGGGACGGGGAAGGGCCCGGTCCCGCTCCCGTCCCAGAACCCAGTCCCGCCAGTAGTCCCGGCCGCTTTCGGCGGTGATCCGCTCCCAGAGGGGGGTCAGGGGTTTGGCCAGGCATTTGGAAAACTGGACATATTCCAGGTCCAGGGATCGGGCGAACCGGACCGTTTGTTTCACCGTCTGGCGGGTATCCCCGGGCGCGCCCACCAGGAAAAAGCCCAGCGCTTTCAGGCCCAGTTGCTTGGTGTCGCGGATGGTCCGCCGGATATCCTGAATGGTAATGCCTTTATTGATCCGGTCAAGAATCTCCTGGGAACCGGATTCAATGCCGTAGTAGATTCTGCCGCAGCCCGCCTTTTTCATCTCCTCCAGCAGTTCCCGGTCAATATCGATTCTGGACCGGCAGGCCCAGAGAATATCCAGGCGGCGTTGTTGTATCAGCCGGCAGATCTCCATGGTCCGCGCCTTGTCAGCGGTAAAGGAGTAATCAAAGATATCGATTTCGCGAACCTGGTACTTTTCATAACACTCTTCCATCTCCGCGACCACCGTTTCGGGGCTGCGGGGGTTATAGGGGGTGCGCCCCGCTTCGCAGAACGAACATCCATGAGGACAGCCCAGGCTGGTGACCATGACCGTAAAATTTTTTCTTTCGGTGGGAAACTCGGCATACAGTTCGTTGGGCAGCAGATCCCGGGCCGGGTTGGGGAAATCTTCGAAAACAACCGGCCTGGGCGGATTTTGAATGATCCGGCCGTTATCTTTATAAACCAGACCGGGGATATCGGACGGGTCCTGGTTGTTTTCCAGGGCGTGCAGCAGCCGCGGGAGCGTTTCCAGGGCGTGCTCCACCACCCCGTAATCAATTTCCGGATGGCTGAGTGACGCTTCCGGATAAACCCGCAGGTTGTAGCCGCCCGCCACCACGGGAATGTCGAGTCTTTTTTTCAGGAAACGGATCCAGTCCAGGGTGTCGGGAAACATGTAAGTGGTCATCATGAAGCCCATGATGTCCGGCTGGAACGCCCGCAGTCTTTCCAGGACCTCGGCCTGGCTCAGATTCAGGGTGCGGGCGTCCACAATAATGACTTCATGGCCTGCCTGCCGGGCAATGGCCGCTACCCAGGCCAGGCTCAAGGGAGGAAAAAGACCGAAGTATTTCTGAACGATCCGTAAGTTCTCTTCATGAACCTTGTACTTAAAAGGATTGAAGATCAGGGCGAGTTTCATGATTTCCTGCTTTTATCAGGCGGTGACATCCCGCCTATTTTTTTTTCCTGAAAAAGGGCCACAGGATAATACCGCCTCGGGTACCAGGGGCAGTATCGCGGTTGAGACCGTTTGTCATTGTGCTTTTCGTTCATGCCGGCATTTTGAACATTACCAGATAATTGGGCCGTCTTCAATGACGACGGTTTCGTAAAAAGGCCAATGCCTTCGATGTCTTCGTAAAAACTCGAGATTTAACGTCACCCCGGCCCATATTTCGTCACCCCGGCCCATATTTTGTCACCCCGGCGGACGCCGGGGTCCAGGAGGGTCTATTTTATCTGGATTCCGGCGTTCGCCGGAATGACGTGTCTGGATTCCGGCGTTCGCCGGAATGACGAGGTAAGTAATTTTTACGAAGCCATCAAAGATGATGTTTTCGTAAAAAGTCATTTTTGGGATGGCAAAGTAAAAAGTTCA
>JAWOCW010000151.1:0-3786 GCA_046483615.1 Desulfosudaceae bacterium | reverse complement strand
TATTGACGACCAGACCGGCAACGATGAAGCCCTGCCCCTTTCTTTAAGACAACTGGGGCATGCCGTCACCGTGACCCGTGACGCCGGCCGGGGGCTTGACATGATCACTGAACTTGAGCCGGACCTGATCTTCCTGGGGCTCAACAGTGCCGAAGAACGATGGCCGGAAGACCTGGCGAAAATCACCGGACACGCTCCGGGTATTCCGGTGGTCCCTTTTGGCGAAGAGCCTTCCGCCGAAACCGTCTGCCGGGCGTTCCGCCTGGGAGCCGGGGACGCTCTACCGCTCCCCTTGTCAGCGGAAGAGAGCTTGCCAGACACCGTGGCCAGAGCTTTGCGAGAAACCTGCCGCCGCGAACGGCGGCGGCAGGCCTGGCAACGTCTGGAAAAAAGGGCTCTGGCAGCAGAAGCAGAAACCAACCGGCTGGAAAACGAAATAACGGCGCTCAGAAAAGAGCTGGCCATGGAACGGGATAAACGTTTAGCAGCCGAGGATATTGTCCGGGAATCCCGCAAAACATTCCAGATCATGTTTCAAAACACCCATGATGCCATCATTCACATGAACCGGGAAGGCATGGTCGTTAATGCCAACGGGACCTTACTGGATATCTTCGGTCTGATGCCGGAAGAAATCATCGGCAACGATCTCAGCAGTTATGAGTTTCTGGGTGCGGATTATATGCAGGCCATTGAACTTTATAAAGCCGCCCGGCCGGACTTCCCCTTTCCGGCCTTTGAACTGGAGGCCCGTCACCGGGACGGCACCAAAATTCATATTGAAAGCCAGGCCAAGCTGATATTAAACCAGGGCGAAATCGACAGTATTATTAATATCGTCAGAGACATCACCCCCCAGAAAAGCCTGGAATACGCCAAAAACGCCACCATCCTGGGCCTGGCCAAGCTGGCCGAATCCCGGGACGACAGCACCGGCCAGCATCTGGAACGGGTTCGGGAATATGTTAAAATAATAACCCAGACTATCTGCCTGCTGCCCAAATACGCCGATTATATTACCCCGGATTACGTCAAGGACATTTACCTGTCTTCCATTTTGCACGATATCGGCAAGGTCAGTATCCCGGATGACATCCTCCTGAAACGGGGCCCTTTGACAGCCCCGGAATTTGAAATCATCAAAAAACATACCATTGTCGGCGGCAACTCTCTGGGGGCAATTGACGCCCAGCTGGACGAACAATCTTTTTTAAAACTGGGCAAGGAGATCGCCTATTATCATCATGAATCCTGGGACGGCAGCGGCTACCCCAAAGGACTGCGGGGTGAAGATATTCCCCTGTCCGCCCGGATTGTCGCCTTGGCCGATGTCTATGACGCCCTGACCACCGCCAGGGTATATAAAGATGCCTACTCCCATGAAAAAGCCGCGCGTATCATCATGGCGGAGCGGGGGAAAAAATTTGATCCCGATATTGTAGACGCCTTTGAGACCAATTTGAACGAATTCAATCGAATCCGGAAAAAAATAACCAGTCACGTTTCACTGACTGCCGACGAAGGTTGTCTGCTCAATCAGAAAATGTTTCATGATTCCGTGACTGAAAAACAACACGACACGGGTTGCCGGAACTATCCGGCGGACTCGTCTTAACAGCAAAAAGGAGGAGACCATGCCAGCCAAAAAGATTCCATCCGACGCCCAGAACCCTGATCTTGACTGGAGCCAGATCCGCGAAACAGTCATGATGCTGAATGCCGCCCTGTCCCAGGTGGAACGCTCCCTGACCGAAGGAGACGAGTCGATTAACGCCCTGACCAAATTGTTCACGGCCCTGATGGGAAAATTTCAGGTCATCCAGATGGCCTCGGAAAATTTACCGGAAAGCCGGGAAAAAACCGCTGTCATGAAAAACTGCCAGGAAGTCTCCACCATGATAAACGAGGTGGTGGTAGCTTTTCAATTTTATGATAAAATGGCCCAGCGTCTGTCCCATGTCAGTCTGAATCTTTCCGCCCTGGGCGACCTGATCCATGACGGCCATCGGCTTTATTCTCCTTTTGAATGGCGGGCGCTGCAGGAAATGATAAAATCAAAATATTTTATTGATGCCGACCGCCAGATGTTTGAGGCCATCCGGGAAGGTGCCAGCGTCAAGGAAGCCCTGGAAATCGGGGAACAACACCGCCGGAAAGCAAAAGAGAACAATAACGTCGAGGTTTTCTAAGCCGGATATTTCATCCGACACGGGAGCAGCCCATGACCAACGAGGACCAGCAACATTCTCAGCCGTCTCCGACAGAAGGGGATGACACGGAAAAGCGGAAGCATCCCCGCAAGCCGGTAAAATTGAGCGTCAACCTGACCTGCGGCAAACGATCCGGGGAAAAACAGGCCCGTGATATCAGCCTGGGGGGTATTTTCGTGGAAACCTCTGAAGAGATAAAACCGGGTGAGGAGATTCAACTGGCCATTCCCTTTTCCAACCAGGATCGCCAGATCCGGTTAAAGGGCCGGGTGGCCCGGAAAACCGACGACGGCATCGGCGTCCAATTTGATGTTTACGCCATTGATATTGAAGAATTAACCTGAGGCAACGGTCTTGTTGCCGATCCGGCCGGGGCCGGCCCGGCAAGTCAAAAATTCTTAAATCATGATTTTTTTAAAAAAGCCGTCAGGAGTATCGCAGGCGGAAATTATGCTGTTGTTTGCGTCTGGCCAGCATTTCGACCTGGCTGGCCGACAAGACCCGGTTGGCCACAAAATGAGTGCCGAACAAAGGCTGCAACTGTCTTTGCCGTCCGGTCACGGCCATTTGCTGATAAGACGACAAGAGACCAAACCGACGGGCGCAGTCCCCGAACATTTCGTTCCATGATTTATTGCTCAGGATCTGACGGATCTCGTTTTCAGAAAGGAAGTTCCACTGTCGGGCAATTTCTCCGAACAAGGGACGCTGCCGTTTTTGCCAGACAATGGCCCCGATCAGGGTTCGCCATGAAATTATACCCGAATAATACAAAAACTCTCCCAGGCGCAGTTCGCGCCGGGGCACCCCGCCCCGGTAATAGTAATCATGATCAGCGGCCCGACGGGACGACCGGGAAGCGGCCGGCCTGGCAGCTCCTGGCGACTGACCGGACGGCGCCGGTTGGGTGTCTTTTTCGGAAAGATAACCCTTTATTGTTTCATAGGCCAAAGACACATCCTGAAACAACCGGTTCAATTCGTCATAACTGCGTCCCAGGGCCAGGGACCGGTCCGGATGAGTCTTCAAGGCGCGTTTCCGAAAAGCCGCCCTTACGTCTTCATTGGCCATGTTATCAAGAAAACAGGCATCAACCGCGACCGCGGCGGGAAATAACAGGCGGCAGGCGTTAATGATTTCCTGGCTGGGTTGCTGAGTAATCATGAGGTGTCCTTTTTAGTACTCAAACCGGCTCAATAAAAACATTTAAAAGAATATTGAACAAAATTTCTCGAATTTTAGTCGTCCGGAAGCCCGTTTGTCAAGCGGTAACGGCAAAAAGCTGTAACGGCAAAAACCGGCCAGTATCCGGGAATAAAGCCCCGGCCGTTAAGAGTTTATCCCGGGAAAATCATCCCGGGACTAATTCCAGAAAATTATTTTCATCATTATTCTTTTTAACCAGGCTGACCAAGGTAAATGCCCCCTATGATCGAACAGAACAACCCTTCGCAGACAGCAGGCAGCCAACAGGGCGTAAAAACAGAACCTGACCATAACCCGGATCATAACCTGGACCGGCGATTCGATAAAATCCGCCTGTCCCTGATTGAATACGCTCCTGATCATAACCTGG
>JAWOCW010000199.1:0-3172 GCA_046483615.1 Desulfosudaceae bacterium | reverse complement strand
GGCGCCGGCGGCGTCGGTGGGGCCGTCGGTACCGTCGGTACCGCCGCTTAAAATAACGATATGATCGGCCCCGGCAATGTCGGTCACCGCGGCCAGGCAGAATTCCTGGTTGCGGCCGCCCCGGCCCTGTCCTTGAATGGTGACGGTGGTCTCTCCGCCGGACAGGATACAGGCCGGCGGCTGGAGCGGATGGCCGCTGGCCAGGCACTCCCTGGCAATGGCGGCATGGACGCGGGCCACCTCTTTCGTTTCACCCTCAATCCGGGAGGAAAGAATCAGCGATTGGTAGCCCAGCTCCAGGGCCCGTTTCCGGGCCGCCCGGATGGCGTCCAGGTTGCCGGCGCAGATCAGGTTGAAGACGGACTGAAAAACCGGATCATCCGGTTTGGGGGTTTCTTCGGCTGAATTTTCGGCTGAATCTCCGGTTGAATTTCCGGCTGAAATTTCGGCCGGATTCCCGGCTGATTCTCCGGCCGGCTTCTGGCGGCCGTTCCGGATGTGTTTGGTCACTGACGACGGCAGGCTCTCGGCAATATCATATTTTTTTAATATGTCCAGGCAGTCTTCAAAGGTACCGGGATCGGGCACGGTGGGGCCGGAGGCGATGGTGGACAGGTCGTCGCCGATCACGTCGGATATAACCAGGCAGACCAGGGTGGCCGGGTAAACGGCCCGGGCCAGCCGGCCGCCCTTGATGGCGGAGAGGTGTTTGCGGATGGTGTTGATTTCATTTATGGAGGCTCCGCAGGACAGCAGCACCCGCATGGTCTGCTGCTTGTCCTCCAGGGTGATGCCCTCAACCGGCAACGGCAGCAGCGCCGAACCGCCGCCCGAGATAAGGCAGATAACCAGGTCATCGGCCGCGGCCGTCGCGGCCAGCTCCATGATTTCACCGGCCCCGCGGCAACCGTTTTCATCCGGCAGGGGGTGGCCGGCCTCGATCAGCCGTATCCTCCTCAGCGGCATGGTGTAGCCGTATTTGACCACGATCAAGCCGCCTGAGAGGCGGTCGCCGAGAATATCTTCAATCGCGGCCCCCATGGCCGCCGAGGCTTTGCCGGCCCCGATAACGTGAATCTTCCGGAAATCGCCGAGGTCCCGGGAAAAATCCCCGGCCTGGAACCGACCCCCGCTCACCCGGCACAGCTCTTTCAGCCGCTGCCGGGGTTCCACAGCGGCCAGCCCGGCTTGGAAAATGGAGCGGGCCTCCCGGTTCATCCGTTCGGTGGCGTTGTTGTTCCGGTTGGCAATCAAGTTGGGTCCTCTTAATATTTATCGCGGCTCTGGCGCGGACATTGGCATATATATATTTTAGGCCTGGTCAGGATTGGCTGTCAAAGTAAAAGGGGTAAAAGGGGTAGAAGAGGGGAATGATAAAAAATAGACGGAAGCGGACAATTCGGTTTGGGTTCTTAAATTTATAATGATGTCTGCTTGACAATTATTGTCGTTTACCGGTAAGTTACCATTTAAAACAGGCTGTAAGAAGAATTCGCGGAGGCCGTATGGCTGAAGAACAAAGTTCCAACACGTCCTTAAAAGGAGAATTTCTGATCGCCATGCCCGGTCTTCAGGATCCGAATTTTTCGCATACGGTGGTTTGCGTCTGCGAATTTTCCCGGAGCGGCGCCCTGGGGCTGATTATTAACCGGGCCTATCCGTCTTTGTCCGGGGCGGATATCTTTGAGGAGCTCAAGATCGCCTGTCAGGAAGGTGCTCCCAACATTCCAATTTATAACGGCGGCCCGGTCAGTGTCGGCGACGTGTTCGTGCTGCACGGTCCACCTTTTGACTGGGCGGGGTGTCTGCCGATTCTTCCCTGGCTGGCCCTGTCCAACTCCCGCGATATTCTGGAGGCGGTTGCCATGGGGCACGGGCCGTCTTCGTATCTGATCGTGCTGGGTTGTTCCGGTTGGGGCGGCGGGCAGCTGGAAATGGAACTCAAAGAAAATTCCTGGATAACCACGCCGGCGGATAAACATATAATTTTCGATACACCGGTGGAAAAACGGTGGCACCAGGGGCTGGCGTCCATCAACATCGATCCGGCGCTTCTGTCAAGTACCCTCGGCAATGCCTGATTGGTGGCTGCGGCAGACAATTGAGACGGGATGAGCGGTACCATGGATAAATATAATGATTTAAAAGAGCGGTTGCTGGCCTTGAGCGATGAGTCCCTGCGGCTGATTGATACGATTGAAGATGCCTCAGGAGTGACCGACACCACTTTTGAAAACTGGAAGGACACCTGCCATGGAATAAAGCGCCAGGTGGCCGAGGACCTGGTGCGGGTGGCCGTGGTCGGGCCGATCAAATCCGGCAAAAGCACTATTGTCAATTCTCTTTTCAAACAGGATTACCTCAAACGGGGCGCCGGGGTAATAACGGCCATGGTTACCAAGGCCCGGCGCAGCGACCGCCTCGGGGCCACCCTTTTTTTCAAGTCATGGGATGAGGTCAACGCTGAAATCGCCCGGGCCGTGGTCATGCTGCCTTCCAGCACCCTGGCGGCCGATGGCCACATCCCGGACATACGCCATGACAGTACCCGGGAAACCTTGTCCCGGTTCGTGGAGGATTTGCCCCAGGAATACCTCATCGCCCGGGACAGCCGCAATATTAACAGCGTCCTGCTGGCCAATTACCTGGAAGGTTATGAAGCGGTCCGGGACATCCTGGGCGAAGAAACGGTGACCCGGAGATTTGAACGGGAGGATTTCGCCCGGCATCGTGATTTCGTGGCCGATGACCGGCTGGCGGTTTATCTTAAGGATATTCAGCTGGAAATTGATTCCGGGGAGATGGATCCCGGTATCGAGATGGCTGACTGCCAGGGAAGCGATTCGCCCAATCCCATGCACCTGGCCAAGATTCAGGATTACCTGCTGCTGACCAACCTGATCGTTTACGTCATCAGCAGCCGTACCGGTATTCGCCAGGCGGACATCAATTTTCTGACCATGATCCGGAGAATGGGTATCGCCGAAAACCTGATTTTTGTCATTAATTGTGATTTTAACGAACATGAATCCCTGGACGGCTTGAAAACCCTGGTGGGGCGCATCGCCGGGGAGATAGCCCTGATCCAGCCGGATCCCGAGGTTCATGTTTTTTCCGGTCTTTATAATCTGTTCCGCTCCCAGGGAAAGGCGGCCTTGAGTGACAAGGACGC
>JAWOCW010000189.1:0-10165 GCA_046483615.1 Desulfosudaceae bacterium | reverse complement strand
GTACAGGTTTTAAAACAGGCCGGAAACTCTTTCTTCCGGTCGCAATCCCGGCAGGGGCTTTTTATGAAATACCCGACTTCAAAATCAAATTTATCGCGGTTGGTTGTTATCTCGTACATAATCATCACGGCCTTTTAATGAAACCGTCAGCGTTATTTTTCCATAATTATTTTAAGTTTTAATTATACCATGAGGTTTTCTTCATGTAAACCGGGTCAATTACACCGGGTCAATCATACCGGGTCAATTAGGCCGGGAATTACTTTTCCGGCGAAGCCAGAGCTTCGGCCAGAACCGACACGGGATGACGGACCGGATAGACGGTGTTGGCCTCGATTTGCCACTTGCAGGTCTCGCAATCGGTGATAACGATGTCCGGGGAAACGGCGGCGATCTGTTCAAAGAGGTTGCGCCCGATGTGGCCGGCTATCTCCTGGTATTCTTTTTTAAAACCGTAAGTGCCGGCGATGCCGCAGCATTCCGAGTGGAGGATGATCAGTCGCAGGCCCGGTATCTGTTTCAGCACGGCGATGGTATGGATGACGCCCCCGGCGCGTTCCAGGTGGCAGGGGGAGTGATAGGCGGCGGTGATATCAAGCGGCCGCAGGGCCGGTCGGTTGCCTTTTTGAAATTCATGGTGCAGAAAGCGAGTGACAAAGACCAGATTGTCGCTGATGGCCGTGATATCAAGATCCAGCAGGTTGGGATAATCCTGGGTCACGGTCAGGGCGCAGGAAGAAGAGGTGAAGACAATGGGATCATCGCCCGGCCGCGTCGCCCGGGTAAGATCGGCGATATTGGCCAGGGCGTTTTTACGGACTTTTTTAAAATTTCCGGCCGCGATCAGCGGCACCCCGCAGCAGCGCTGGGGCGGCAGGGTTACCCCGATGTCCATGGCGTTTAAAACCGAGATCAGCCGGTGACCCAGTTCATGGTCGTAGTAGTTGACGTAACACCCGTGAAAATAAACGACGTGGCGGGAAAAACGGCCCTGGTCTTCGAGGTAGCGACGGCGGTTGCCGGCAAAGGTTCCCCGGGCAAATTTGGGAAAACGGGCCCTGGCGGACAGGCCCACCAGCAGATCCAGCAGCTTTCTGACCGGCGGCCATTGAAAAACGCGGTTGGCGGCGGCCGGCGCCAGGGTGGCCAGCCGGCCCGTCAAATCGGTATGGGTCAGCATGAAATCACGCAGCCGTTTTTTCCGGTTCAGCCGGCTGTGCCTGGCCTGGTAGATGAAATCGGTAATCCGGACCCCGGAGGGGCAGACCGTCTCGCACCGTTTGCAGTTGTTGCAGTAACGCAGGGACTGATCAGCCAGAAAAGGAGTTTTGATGCGCATCCGTTCGGCGTCCGGACCGGAATACTTGGGTCCCGGATAAAAGGGCGTGGCCCGGGCGACCGGGCAGTAAGCCGTGCAGATGGCGCATTTGATGCAATGGTCAAAGCTGATGTTTTTCAGTTCAATCATGAAATAAACGGCTCCGGCTCCGGCTTCGGGCCGTGACTCCGGTTTATAATCTTTTGGGCGGCCAGGTAACCGGTGGAGATGGCCACGCCGCCGCCGCTGCCTTCGGCGATGGGATTGTAATGGGCCAGGACCGCCCCGGCGCAGAAGAGGTTGTCGATGGTCTGCCCGGCCCTGTCCCGGGGATGAAGGCTGTCGTCGGTAACGACCCCGGCGCTGAGAAAGCGGTGGCTTTGAGGCGCGAAAAACCGGTCGGCATGAAAACTCTGATCAGCCGTGGCCGGTTCGGCCGCCAGGTCAAAAACCGGCTCCTCGATTTTCCGGAAACGGCTGTAAAGTCCCTTGGAAAAAAAACTGCCGGTGGATAAGACGTAGGATCGGGCCCGGATGGTGTCTTTCTGGTTGGCGGTCTCAACGCCGCTGACGGCGCCGTTTTCGATAAGGCCGCCCGCCACGGTTTCGCCCGCGATATAAACCCCGCCCAGGGCGGCGAAAGCAGATTTCAGGGCGTTATCCAGCCGCATGCCCAGGATGGAGGGAGGCAGGGTGGGCACCTCGTAAAGAAGGATGCCGGTTTGCCGGCGCAGTTCAGCCAGAATCCGGTTATGCCGGTCAATTCCCAGAAAGGCCGGAAGGCCGGCGGAGTTCGCCCGGCCGCAGGCCTCGGCCAGGCGCCGGGCGATCGGCCCCAGGTCGCCGGCATCGTCCAGGACGCGGGCGATGTCCACCGAGCGCATCTCCTGGATGCCGGTTGCCGACGTTTCATTCCCCGGCAGTTCGATTTCGCCGCAGGTAATCCGGCTGGCGGCAAAGAGGGGGTGCTTTTTGAGGTTGGCGGCCGCCAGGACCGGATGAAAATCGCGGAAACCGCGGATGTTGAGGATGGCAATTTCCGGCTGCTGCTCAAAAACGGTTTTTATTTCATCCGAAAAAACGCTCGGCTGGGAGTAGAAGCTCGGTTTCAAAGTGCCCAGGGCGGTGATGTGAAAATGGTTTTGATCGCGATTGGAGTTCAGGGACAGGCCGACGGCGGCCAGGCTTTCCTGAAAAAAGGCCAGGGCTTCTTTGATAAGTTCCGGGCCGCATTTGGCGTAAGGGTGGTCCGGATATCGGCTGATGAATTCCGGCAGAACCTCGAAAGGAGAGTGAAGGAGGTGGTCGTCCGGAAAATAACCCAGCAGGTCGATGGATCCCGAGGAAAAATGCAGGGCGTTCATGCCGGAAGAGATGATGGCGCAGGAGAGGCCCTCCTGGAGGCACTTGAGCCCGCAGGTCAACCCGGAGATCCCTCCGCCGATGATCAGGCAGTCGTAGTCGATAGGGCGAGATCGGGTCATGGTTCATCCTGGTCCCGGTTGTTTTTGACGGCTTCGGTTTTGCCCAGGCCGAAGATACCCTCGAAGATCCAGTAGGCGAATTCCGCTTCCCGCAGGGTGTCTCCCCACAGCACCGGTTTGACGCCTTTCCAGCGTTCTTCCAGAAATTTGACCAGCATGTCGGTTGCTTCGGCTCCGTCGGTGCCCTGTTCATCCACAAAGGCCCCGGCGCAGCGGTAGGCGCATAAGACGCCCTGGCAGGGGCCCATGCCGATGCGGGTGCGTCGGCGCAGGTCGATGATGTCGGTGACATGCAGTTTTTTAAGGGCGTAGCGTACTTCCTCGGCCGTTACCATCTCGCACTCGCAGATCAGTCCGCCGTGGTCGCCTTTGGATGGAAGTATCTCCCGGGCCCGCTCTCCGTGCCGGTAATAAGTGGAGGCCGCCACCGATTCTCCCAGGGACTGGCGCGGTTTTCTCTTTTTCAATCTTTTTTCAGAACCGGGCAGGGGGGTGGCGTGAGTGGCGCAACTGCCCCCGCGTCCCAGCTTTTTGACGGCCAGATCGGTGGCTTCTTCCGCCATCAGGCGGTAGGTCATCAGCTTGCCGCCGGCAATGGTAATGAAGTTGGCCAGGCCGTCCCGTTCCTGGTGATCCAGCAGCACGATCCCCCGGGTGATGTCCCGGCCGTAGCTGTCCCGACCGGTGGCCACCAGCGGCCGCACCCCGGAAAAAGCCCTGAGAACACGGGTTTTTGACAGATTGGGCACCAGCTTTTCGCCGTCGTCCAGCAGGATCTGAATCTCCTCCGGGTCCACGGTCAGGTCGTTGATGCGGTCATATTCGATTTTGCGGGAGGTCGTCCCGATCAGGGAAACCGTGTCTCCCGGAACCAGGATGTCGCCGTCGCCCGGACGGCGGCAGCGGTTAATGACCACGTTGTTGATGCGGTAATCAAGGATCACCATGGTTCCCTGGGAAGGATACATGGTCAGCTCGACATCAGCCAGGCGGCAGATTTCCTGGGCCCAGATACCACCGGCATTGATGACCAGGTCGGCCCGGATTTCCAGCTGCCGCCGGCCGCGCCGGTCAAAACAATAAACTCCCCTGATCCGGTCGCCTTCGAAAATGAATCCGGTCACCCGGCAATGCGTCAAAATCCGGGCGCCGCGCTCGGTGGCGTCGAGAATGTTGGCCGCCGCCAGCCGAAAAGGGTCGATGGTGGCGTCCGGCACGGTGATGGCCGCGGTCAGCTCGGGATTGACGTTGGGCTCAATGGCCAGCGCTTTGGCGGGACTGATCTCATGGCAGGGAATTTTCGCCCGGCGGCAGGCGTCCAGCAATTGCCGATGGTAATCGGGATCATCCCCGGGCAGGGTCGCGAAGAGTCCGCCCGTGTCTTCAACGCAGTGCCGGGCGATTTTTTTTAAAATCCGGTTTTCAGCGACGCACTCCCGGGCTGAAACCGGATCTTTGACGGCGTAACGGGCGCCGGAATGCAGCAGGCCGTGGTTGCGGCCGGTGGTGCCGGCCGCGAAATCGTCCTTTTCCACCAGGACGCAGTTAATTCCCCGCAGGGCGCAATCCCGGGCGATGCCGCTGCCGGTGGCGCCGCCCCCGATTATGACTGCGTCTGTTTCAAGTCGTTCCATCGCTGATCGATATCCTCTTGGATGTGTTCGGCCTGTCGCGGTTGCAGGGACCGGAAACGGGTCTGGGAGGTCAGGTATTCGGATACCGGCCGGCGTTTTCTGGTCAGCAGTTTTCGGGATGGTCCGGTCAGGGTCAGGCGGTTATTCTCATATTCGTACAATTCCACCAGGCCGGTCTCTACGGCCATTTTACCGATTTTAACCGTGTAGCGCGGCTCAAATCCCCAGCCGGGGGGGCAGGGGGTATGGATATGAAAATATTTCAGGCCGGGCAGGGTTTTGGCCTTGAGGAGCTTGTTGTAAAAATCCAGGGGATAGGCGGAGGAGCAAACCGCCACGTAGGAAATACCGTGGGCGGCGATGATGTCCGGAACGTTTTTGCGCTGCTGCCGTTTGCCGTGGATGGGGGTGGTCGTCGTCAGCGCCCCGGCCGGGGTGGTTCCGGAACGCTGGATGCCGGTGTTCATGTAGGCTTCGTTATCGTAGCACAGGTAAATAAAATTTTCTTCCCGTTCACAGGCGCCGGACAGGGCCTGGATGCCGATGTCGCTGGTGCCGCCGTCACCGGCCCAGGCGGCCACGATGGTGTCTTCTCGTTTCCGCGCCCGCAAAGCGGCCTGGACGCCGGAAGCGGCGGCGGCCGTGGAGGCGAAGGTCACGTTCAGGCAGGGCAACTGGGTGGCGGCAATGGGATACAGTCCCTGCAGCACCGTCAGGCAACTGGGGGGGACCACCAGGATGGTGTTTCTGCCCAGGGCTTTTAAGCCGACCCGGTAGATCAGGGACAGGCCGCAGCCGGCGCAGGCCCGGTTGCCCGGGTGGAGCAGTTCCTCTTCCGGCAGGTCAAGCGGTTTGGCGGAGGTTGTCGTCATGGTCTTGTCTTCCAAAGTATGCCGATATTGATTAACATTTTAACCCGATCCAGCCGGGCTGATTGACGGCGGCGGCTTCAGGCGCGGCGCAGAAGGCGGCCAGGGCCTGGTAAAGGGCCTCGGTTTTAATGGTCCGGCCGCCCAGACCCAGAATCAGGTTGCCGATGTGGGGCCGGTCGGGGTGGTCATAAAGAGCCGCCTTGACATCGCTGGTCAGGGCTCCTTCGTAGCCGTAGCTGAGGGCTTTTTCAAAAATCAGAACGCCGGTGGCGCGCCCGAGAAGCTCGGCCAGCTCCTTTTTAGGGAAAGGCCGGTAAAGACGGAGCCCGACCACGCCGGCCTTGACCCCGTTCTCCCGGAGCAGGTCGGCTGTTTTCCGCAGTTGCCGGGCCAGCGATCCCAGGCAGAGGGCGATAAAATCAGCGTCCCGGCAGCGGTAGGTATCAAAGAAGGGGTGGCTGTCCCGGTCAAACAGGGACTGAAAGTCGTTGTCAATTTCCGCCCAGACCGCCGGCACCCGCTCCAGATCACGTTGCAGCTGGTGCCGGATTTCCAGATAGGCCGGGGCTGTTTCCCCCCGGATATCGGGCCGGACGTCGGGCAGGGTGACCGTGTTGAGATTCAGGGGCGCCTCGGGATCGAGCAGGCGGGTCGGCGCGCTTGTCGCCAGGAAACGGTCGACCGGTTCCTGGTCCGGTATGTCAAAAGGCAGGTGGGTGTGGGAGAGCAGGTAGCCGTCATAACAGACCATGACCGGTATCCGGACGGTCTCAGCCAGTCGGAAGGCCTGGATGACGGTGTCGATAATCTGCTGATGGCCGGCACAGTGAATCTGGATCCAGCCGGTATCCCGCTGGGAAATGGAGTCCTGGTGATCGTTCCAGACCGACCAGGGCGCGCCGACCCCGCGATTGGCGACGCACATGACGATTGGCAGCCGGGCGCCGGCCGCCCAGTGGATCTGTTCATGCATGTACAGCAGGCCGTTGGCGCTGGTGGCGGTGAAGGTCCGCGCTCCGGCGCTGGAAGCGGCTATGCAGACGGCCAGGGCGCTGTGTTCACTCTCGACCGGGATGTATTCGGCCGACATCTCACCGGCGGCCACGAATTCAGACAGTTTTTCGGTTAAAGGCGTCTGCGGCGTGATGGGATAGGCGGCGATGACCTGGGTCCTGGCCAGCTTGACGCCGATGGCCGCGGCCGTGTTGCCGGTTGCGATGGTGTGCATGATTGTTCTTTCTCCTGGTCTTATATATCAATCTTCAATATCAGATTCGTCTTTCATGGAAATGGCGTCGGCCGGGCATTCTTCGGCGCAGATGCCACAGCCCTTGCAGTACTGGTAGTCGATAACAGGGGGAATGGTCCGCGAAATCACCCCGTCCGGGCAGTACATCCAGCAGAAGAAGCAGGACGGCTTGCCGCTTTTGACTGGCAGGCAGCGGCTGGTATCAATAACCGGGCATTCCACCCGCCAGGAACCGGTTTTGCCGGCGTCACCGGGACCGGGTTCGCTGTGCGAGATATATCTGGCAAATGGTTCCTTTTTCATGATGGGACTCCGATGTGAGTGTTGTCAAAGGCCAGCCGGGCGGCCCGGGCGTTGGGAGCGGCTTTGCGGCCCTGGAATTCCTTTTCGATGGCCGCGATTAATGGTTCTATCGCAAGCAGGCCGGAGGCCCTGGCAAAGGCGCCGATGATTCCGGAATTGACAATGCCCCGGGGAAGGCCGCATTGAACGGCTATTTCGGAAATATCGGCCACGGCCGTGGTGGTGCCGGGAAAAACGTAAGCTTCCGGCGGACGGTGGGTGTTGATGACGACCAGCCCACCCGGCCGGATGCCGGCGGTGACGTCGGCTTCGGCGATGAGGTGTTCATCCAGGACTACCACGATATCAGGCGTCTCAATGGGGGAAAGATCGTAAATCTCTTCCGCGGAAAGTTTTAAAGAGGTGAAAACCGGGGCTCCGCGGCGCTCCGTTCCGAAGGTGGGAATCATGGCCACCCCCTGGTAGCCGGAGGCGAAAGCCACCCCGGCCACGATTTTGGCGGCGGTAATGGCGCCCTGCCCGCCGCGGCCGTGCCACCTGATTTCCTGGTTGTCTATGGTCATTGCTTTGTTTCCGGTTTGATTAAGTGATTTCGCGCCAACCGCCGGCGCGGCTGACGGCTTTTTTCCAGTGGCGGTATAATTCGTTTCTTTTGTCTTCCGGCATGGCCGGGGTCCACTCTTTATCTTTCTGCCAGTTGGCTTTCAGTTGGGCGGTTTCTTCCCAGAACCCCACGGCCAGGCCGGCGGCGTATGCCGCGCCCAGCACGGTCGATTCGGACACCACCGGCCGGATAACGGGGAGTTGCAAGAGGTCGGCCTGGAATTGCATCAATATGTCGTTAGCGGCCATGCCGCCGTCGGCTTTAAGGGATTTCAAGGTGATGCCGGAATCTTTTTCCATGGCTTCGGCGATTTCCAGGGTCTGAAAGGCGGTTGCTTCCAAAGCCGCCCGGGCCAGGTGGCCTTTGTCGGCGTAATGGGTCAGTCCGATCAGCAGTCCCCGGGCGGTGCTGTCCCAGTGGGGAGCGAACAGGCCGGAAAAGGCCGGCACGAAATAAATTCCGCCGTTGTCCCCCACGGTTCCGGCCAGGTCCTCTATTTCCGGAGCTGACGCGATCAGGCCGATATTATCCCGCAGCCACTGGACCAGCGAGCCGGCCATGGCAATGGAGCCTTCCAGGGCGTACACGGCGGGTTCGTCCCCCAGTTGATAGGCTACCGTCGTCAGCAGGCCGTGATTGGAGGGGGTGATGGTGGTACCGGTGTTGGTCAGCAGAAAGCAACCGGTGCCGTAAGTGTTTTTGGCCTCGCCCGGTTCAAAACAGGCCTGGCCGAACAGGGCCGCCTGCTGGTCGCCGAGAATGCCGGCCACCGGGGTGGCCGGTTGCAGGCCCCAGCCGGCCTCGACCTGGCCGTAAACCCGGCTGGAGGGCTGTATGGCCGGAAGCATCCCGGCCGGGATGCCGAGCCGGTCGAGCAGGTCCGGGTCCCAGTCAAGGGTCTCCAGGTTCATCAGCATGGTCCGGCTGGCATTGGTGACATCCGTGATGTGAACTCCCCGGCCCGGGCCGCCGGTCAGCCACCAGGTCAGCCAGGTGTCCATGTTGCCGAAGAGCGCCTGGCCCCGGTCGGCGGCCCGGGCCGCCCCCTCGACATTATCGAGGATCCATTTGATTTTAGGGCCGGAAAAATAGGTGGTAGGCGGCAGTCCGGCCTTGTCTTTGAAGAGGGCCAGGTCGTTGTCGTTATCCAGTTCCCGGCAGATGGAGTCGGTGCGGGTGTCCTGCCAGACAATGGCGTTATAAAAAGGCTGGCCGGTATCCTTGTCCCAGACGACCGTGGTTTCCCGCTGGTTGGTAATGCCCACGGCGGCGACGGCTTCCGCCGGGATATCGCTTTTGTCCAGGGCGGCTTTGATTACTTCGACGGTATTATCACGTATCTGGATGGGATCGTGTTCGACCAGGTTCTGGGCCGGGTATATCTGGCGGTGTTCCATCTGATGGCCGGCCACGATCCGCCCCTGGTGATCCACCAGCACAAAGCGGGTGCTGGTGGTACCCTGATCGATGGCGGCGACATGAGTTTTTTTCGGCATGGTTCAGATCCCCTTTAAGACGTCGATCATGGAGAAAACCCGCCCCCGGCTGCCGTCGCGGATGTGGCCTTCAAGAAAGAGGACGGCGTCGATGGTACCGCCGGCATAGATATCCCGGCCGTTAACGTTGTGGGTAAATTCGAATTTAACGGTCCGGTCGGGCGATAAAAGGGTATAGGTGTGCCAGCCGTGTCCGCTGAGATACTCTTCGGGAATACCCCATTCTTTTTGCTGAATTTCGGGATCGCGGATTTTGATAATGTCCGTTTCCGTAAAATCAACGCCCAGGGCCTGAAAATATTTAACCATGGCCCTGGCCGTGCCGCTGGTGTCGGCCTTCCCCTTCTGGTGGCTTTCCGTGAGGGTCAGAGAGTAGCCTTTGAACATGTCCGGAAAGTTTTCGGCGGCATGGGCCATCATGGCCTGGAAGCCCACGATCTGCTTGGCCATGTTGGGGGCGATGACGGCGCTGATGTCAGAAGCTTCGACTCTGGTCGCCAGCTCATCGCGGTAGCCGCCGGTAGTGCCCATGACAAAGGGCAGGCCATGGCGGCAGTAGAACTCGCAATTGTCATTGATCGCCGAAGGATGGGTGTAATCTACGCTGATGAAGGGGGCCTGGTCTTTGATCAGGTTCGGCATGATGGTGTCGCGATCACCGGGTTTAACCAGTTGAATGGGAATCCCGTTGATTTCGGTGGTGGAGGCGGTGATCTCCGGGCCGGTCAGGGACCAGGGGAGCAGCTTCAGGCGAGGGTCGGCCATAATATGGCCGGCGATAGTGGTGGCCACCTGACCGGGCAGGCCGTTAATCATGGTTGGTATGGGTTTCATAAAATCGCTCCACTGTCTTTATAAAACCGGGGCCGAGCGCTACAGCTTTTTAAAGGTAAAAAAGTATCTTTCCTTTAAAACAGTACATAAATAAATTTTTTAAAATTTGAAACACTCAACCCGGATAAAATTTTTATTATACCAGAAAGCGATTCCGCTTGCCAGACCAATCTGAAGGGGCAAACTTATGCTGAAGGGGTTAAAAAGTTTTCATCCGACAAGCAGAAATAAAACAGTATTTATCAAAAAAATTCATGAAATGTCCGGGTTCACTATTGTCCAATTTCAGAGGTCTCGGTGGAAGTGCTTTTTATTCGCACCTGGCCCCTTTCGGGGGCCGGTTACCACCGTCCGCTAAATTTCTCGAACTC
>JAWOCW010000130.1:0-2720 GCA_046483615.1 Desulfosudaceae bacterium | reverse complement strand
CTTGGGAATTTCACCCACCTCGTCGATAAAGAGGGTGCCCTTGTGGGCCATTTCCAGCCTGCCCCGGCGCCGGCGGTCAGCCCCGGTAAAGGCGCCTTTTTCATGGCCGAACATTTCGCTTTCCACCAGTCCTTCCGGAACGGCGGTGGGGTCCATGATAATCAGGGGACGGTCCCGGCGGGGGCCGGCCTCGTGCAGGCGGGTAGCGATCAGCTCCTTGCCGGTGCCGGTTTCTCCCAGGATGAGGGCGGTGCTGTCGGTGGCGGCGATTTTATCGGTCTGCTCCAGGATTTTCCGCATTTGCGGGCTCTCCCCGATCAGATCGGAATCAACGGCTGGACCGGCCCGGGAGGTTGTTTCGGCGGCCAGTTTGACCATGCCGCGGCTGATGCCGCGGGCGTGTTCGATGTAGCTGCCCAGGGTATGGGTCAGCCGGTTGAGCTGGTCCCGGCTTAAAGAGTTAAAGCAGTCGGGCAGGTAGGTGTTGTCGTGGTACAACACCCCCCGGGTGGCGCCGCTGACTTTAAAGGGCAGGCACAGGATGGCCCGGGTTTGATAGCGGCCTTTGTTTTTCCGGCCGGACCGGACGGTTTGAATGGCGTCCTGACGAAAGGCTTCAAAGACCAGGGCCAGGTGGGACCGGAAGGCGGGCGCGAATACCTCTTGTTCGGTCAGGTGGCAGGTGGCCCGCAGTTCGGGCGGTTTTTTCCGGCTCTGGTCGGTGAACCAGAACAGGGCTCCCCGTTCGGCCCCGAAGTAGCGGGTAGTGGACTTGAGCAGGCGGTTGAGCAGGCTGTCCAGATTCGGATCCGGCATGAGCGCCTGGATAATATCCATGAACCGGACCAGAAATTCTTCTTCATCCGGACGGGAATTTCTTTCGCGGCGGGCCGTGGTCAACAGGGGGCGGAGGTCGTCCGGGAAAAAATCGGCGGCGCAGCCGGCCAGGTCCTGCCGGGTCTGGAGGGCCAGTTGCCGGGCCTCTTCCGGGGCGCCCTCTTGCTGGCAAAGGCGAATCCGTTCAAACCGGGTTTTGGCCAGCTGAATCGGGTCGCCGGCCGTTTTCAGGCAGGATTCACTGTTTTCCAGGTCGGCGGCCGCTTCGGCCGGGTTCATGTGCAGGGCGTTTTTTTCCGTGGCCGCCAGCCGCAGCAGGACGCCCCGCAGATGAATATTGGGCTCCTGGAGGATGCGGAAAAATTCCACCCCGAAATCCAGGTTGGCATGAATGGTGTAGCCGGCCTGGTACAGGGCGAAACCCATTTCCAGAAAAGCCGGCGAAGCGTACTGCCGGATCAGGCCGGCCGCGGCCCCTTCCTCGATAGTGCGCGCCAGGCAGCGGTGGCAGTCTTCGAGGCGGCCCCGGGTAAAATAGTCATAAGCCAGGCCGCCCCGGGCGAAATAAAGCGCCAGGGCGTTGCCGGTATTTTCCGCTTCGGTGATGGCCTGCCGGATCTGCTCGCGGGCTTCCCGGTTGCTGCCCAGTTCCAGCAGGACAATGCCCAGCACCGCCCGGGTGGTGGCGGCCAGGGCGTGGTCGCCCCGTTCGAGGGATAAGCGGCGGCAGTAATCCAGGATGCCGATGGCGCGGTCAAACTGGCCCAGGTAGGCGGCGCAGTATCCCAGCCAGATGGGGGCGGAGGGGTTGCTGACAGTATGGCCCCGGTCGTTTTCAAAGCTTTCCACGGCCCGTTCAAAGTGTTCCACGGCCTGCCGGAAACGTCCCTGGATATGGAAATAGAGTCCCAGAAATTCGGCCGACTGGGTCAGGATGTCATCGTCGCCCAGTTCTTCCACCTCGTGGCGCCCCGCTTCAAACAGCGGCAGGGCCTGTTCGCGCTGGTCGGAAAAATAATACAGCCGGGCCAGGTGAAGTTTGATCAGGGCCTGGGATCGGCGGTCACCCAGGTGCTGGGCGGCGGACAGGGCGGCTTCCAGAAAGGGGATGGTCTCTCCGAAACCCCGGCCCAGGATGAAATTCAGGTGAGACAGGGCCAGGGTGGTCTTGACCAGCAGAGATCCGGCCTCAGGCCGAAACTCATCTAAATTCAGCCGTGTCAGGACCTGGTTGAAGTGAGCGCGGGCGGCCTCCCGATCGGACTGGGCCAGGGCCTGGAAGGCCAGGTCCGCTTCAATCCGGGCGGCTTCCAGGGAGTTGTGGTCTGTCATCAGCCAACCCCTTTCAGGATCATTTTTATTGTTATTAAGACTGGTGTTTGATAAAAAGGAGAATAATTCATCATGGGGGAAAAAGCAACGGGATTGTCCGTATGCGGACAGGGATTTGTCTGTATAAGGACAACGGATAGTCATCTAAAAATTTAAATCCTTAAAAATAAAACAATTATTTTAATTGCCGGGCTGGTCTGAAATTTGCAATTTCAAAGACGATAAGCCTGTAAAAAGTCTTTTTTACAGGCAGTGTTAAGTTTTAAGTGTTTAAGTGTTAAGTAAAATCAAGAATTTATTTTTAATTTGCCTGTCGGTTTTAGAATTCTCCGGACTTTTTACGAAACCGTCAACCTTGTCGGCTTCGTAAAAAGTCCAATATCTTCGTTGGGCTTCATCCCTCGTGATGTCACGTACTGCTAAGTACTCTCCATTCCTCGGGATTTCGCGCGCCCCGCTTGTCAGCTGATCTTGAACTTTTTACTTTGCCGTCCCAATTAGGACTTCCAAGGAACTTCCAAGTTACTTTCTGCAAAAATACCGCCGCGGCG
>JAWOCW010000082.1:0-2898 GCA_046483615.1 Desulfosudaceae bacterium | reverse complement strand
GATTATCCGCAAGGCTGTAACTTTCAGGACCGCTGCCGGTACCGATTTGACCGGTGTCAAAAAGAGACCCCGCCCTTGTATGACTGCGGCGGTGGTCAGCAGGCAGCCTGCTTTCTCAAGGACACGGCTCACCAGCAAAACACAGGATGATAAATATGGCAGAGACCCGGGCAGAAGCCCAAAACGATTTGCCGGATGGTTCGTCCAAAACTTCGCCGGACGATTCGGTTCAGCCCTTGCTTTCCATCAAGGACCTGAAGACATGGTTTCCCGTCAAACGCGGGCTTTTCTCCCGGGACAGGGATTATATCCGGGCAGTGGACGGGGTGTCCCTGGATTTGCTGCCGGGTCGGACACTGGGCCTGGTGGGTGAATCCGGCTGCGGTAAAACCACCCTGGGCCGCACGCTGTTGGGCCTTGAAAAGGCGAGCGCCGGCCGGATTTACTTCAAGAACCAGTTGTTGAACAAGGCCGGCCGGAAGGAGATGAACCGGCTGCGCCAGGAGATCCAGGTGATTTTTCAGGACCCGCTCTCCTCTTTGAATCCCCGCATGAGCGTGATGGATATCGTCACTGAAGGCCTTTTGCAGTTCAAGCGGATAGAGGGCACCCGTAAAGATCATGCCCGACGCCTGGTCAAGGAGGTGGGGCTCTCAGAGTCGGCCATATACCGGTATCCCCATGAGTTCTCCGGGGGGCAGCGCCAGCGGATCAATATCGCCCGGGCCGTTTCTCTGAGGCCGGATTTCATTGTCTGCGATGAGGCGGTCAGCGCCCTGGATGTCTCCATTCAGGCCCAGGTTATCAATCTTTTGATATCGTTACAGGAGCGCCATCAACTCGCCTACCTTTTCATATCCCATGATTTGAGCGTGGTCAGCAATATCGCCGATCACATCGCGGTTATGTACCTGGGCCGGATTTTTGAGAGGGGAAAAACAGCTGACATTATACAGGATCCCCTGCACCCCTATACCCGGGCCCTTATTGCCGCGGTTCCGGTGCCCGGGGAAGCAAGGCTGAGCCAGCGCCGCCGCGTAAAAGGCGAGGCCCCTTCCGCGGCCAATCCCCCGCAAGGCTGCCGATTCCATCCCCGTTGCCCGGACGCCATGCCCGTCTGCCGCAAAGACCCCCCCCGGCTCCAGCGGGTCGGGGACAGAGAGGTCCTGTGTCATTTGTATTGATTGGCAGGTTCAACCGCCCAGGTGACGGTAAATTGTTTTTCTGCTGACGCCCAGCAGGGCGGCGGCACGCCTTTTATTACCGCCCACTTTTTCAAGGACATGGGCGATATACTGCTTTTCGAGTTCCTCAAGTGTGGGCAGCATGTCATGTTCCTCCATCAGGCGCTCGGTCATAAACCCGGGTGAAGTCTCCTGCTTTTCAGTGAGGGCATTTTCGTGTTGTCTTATCCGCGTGGGCAGGTGCTCCACATCCAGGTGGGCGCCATGGCAGAAAGTGACCGCCCTTTCGATGATATTCTGCAGCTCCCGCACGTTGCCGACGAAGGGATAGGCCTTGAGCTGCTCCAGCGCTTCCGGGGTCAGCCCTTTGATTTCTTTTCCCATTTGCAGGCAGAACCGGTTCAGGAAATGCGTGGCCAGCAGCGGAATGTCCTCTTTCCGTTCCCGCAGCGGCGGTACGGTGATGCTGAATGTCTCCAGGCGATAAAACAAATCCTGGCGAAAATCCCCTGAATCAATCCGGTTTTCCAGGTTTTGATTGGTGGCGCAGATAACACGGACATCCACCTGGACTTCCCTGCTGCTGCCAACCGGGCGGAAAGAGCCGTCCTGGAGCACCCGCAGCAATTTTGACTGGAGCCTGTATGGCATTTCGCCGATTTCATCAAGGAGCAGTGATCCGTTATGGGTCCGCCGGAAAAGCCCCTGCCTTTTTTTCACGGCCCCGGTAAAGGCCCCTTCTTCATGGCCGAAAAATTCGGACTCCAGCAAATCCGCAGGAATGCCGGCGCAATTGACGGCAAGAAAGGGCGCGTTGTGCCTGGGGCTTAAATCATGGATTGCCTTGGCCACCAGTTCTTTGCCCACCCCACTTTCTCCCTGGATCAATACCGGACCCTGGGCAGGGGCGATTTCCCGAAGCTGGTCGAACATGACCCGAATTTTTCGGCTCCGACCGATCATTCCCTGGAACCCGTCGGCATTCATCAGTTCCCGGAATCGGCGGACTTCTTTCTGCAGCCGCCGGTGATCCAGGATTCGCTGGACGCTGAGCCGGAAATGTTCCAGGTCCAATGGCTTGGCCAGAAAATCATCCGCACCGGACTTCAGGGCCGTCACCGCCTGGGGAATGCTGCCAAAAGCCGTGATGATCAAAAAACCGGGCTGCAGGTAAGTTTCTTTGGCTTTCTCCAGAAGCGCCATGCCGTCCGCGCCGGGCAGTTTTAAATCGCTGATCACCAGGTCGGGTTCCCAGGTTTTGAACAGTTCTTCCGCCGCCTCGGCTGATGGGGCCATCCTGGTTTCATAGCCGGCCTCTTCCAGTTCCTCGCAGAGAAGCTCCGCCAGCCCTTCATCGTCTTCAGCCAGAAGGATACGTTCTTTCTCAGCCATTTTCATCTCCCTGATCCGGATGCGCGCTTTCGGTTTGCGGGGGAAGCGTGATCTGGAATCCGGCGCCTCCCAGGACCCCATCGTCTGCCTGGATGGACCCGCCGTGCTCCTGGATGATGCCATGCACGACGGACAGCCCCAGCCCGGTATTGGCGGAATTGTTCCGCATGCTGAAAAAAGGTTCGAAAATGCGGGGTTTAATTTCATCTTCGATTCCCGTCCCGTCATCATCCACCCGGAAAAAAATTTCATGGTTCGCTGCGATCCCCCAGCTCAACTGTACCCGGCTGGTGCCGGTGCTCTGGGTGGCATTTCGCAGAAG
>JAWOCW010000315.1:0-19428 GCA_046483615.1 Desulfosudaceae bacterium | reverse complement strand
ATTCAGACTGTTGTTCTATTGTTCAAAATATTAAGACCATTTGACCCGTTGTCAAGTGGCAAATCTGAAAATAATCAACAAATTCTGCCGGAAATATCTCCGGAGATATCTCCGGAGATATCACCGGAGACTTAACCGGAGACTCAACCGGAGACTCAACCGGAGAATTCACCGGAGATTTCCGCCGGATCGGAACCCGGACCGAAACATTGACTCAGCACGGCCTGAATGCCCCTGATATCATGGCGGCCGAGTACCTCCCGGGTAATCTGATGGACTGTGGCCTCTTCCTGTCGCCGCTCCTCCGGCCGGGCCTCAAACTGCTGATAAAATTTGGCGAACCGGACGATATGAATCAGTTCATGAACTATCAGGTAAACCAGAAACGGAAACAGGGCCACTCCGGGATGCTGCCTCACTGTCGCCAGAACGGCCGGATCCTGAAGACATATTTTATAAAAATCAAAGGTCAGCGAGCCGAGAGAGCTGCCCTCCTTCTGGCAGGCATAACGAACAATCTGGGCGTAGGGACCGTCAACGACCTCTTCCGCGGACAGCTCCGCCCGGGTCTTGACGTCATACCGGTGCCGCAGCCACTGGTTGGCGGACATCTTGTAATAATTACAGACCATCTCCTCGGCCAGCGAGACGGCGTTGTTCACTTCCGCCAATTCTGATTCTGAAAACAGTTTCATCAACCGCCTGCCTGACCCCAACGCCGGCCACCGCCGGGGATCTCATATAGAAAGTCCCGACCGGGACGGCCAGGTAAAAATGGAAGTATATCCATAATATCTGTTGACACGCAAGATGAAAATCCATATATTTTATCAGATATGAATATTAGAACAGATTGCGGTCAATAAAAATAATTTAACAATTATAGTTTTTAATACCAATTTAAAGGAGGTGAGCTTTTGGGCTCTGTAATTAAAAAACGACGCAAAAAGATGCGCAAGCACAAACACCGGAAACTCTTGGCACGGACTCGCCACCAGAGAAACAAAGGTAAATAAGTCAGATTAAGTCTGTCTGATCAGATTGATTCTGGTGACTTCCGGGCAATGAAGTTTACGGGGAGTTGACGGGGAATTCACCGGAGGATTCACCGGAGGATTCACCGGGGTACTCACGGAAGCTCCCGCTCATAGTTATCATCTCGATATTTCAATAAATATTACGGCGGCAACTTCAGCGCCACGATATCTGACCCCAATAATACGCGCCACAAATAATACGCGGTGGCTTATATTTTACAAAAAAAACGCCGCTGTCTCCCGACCAGGGGGCCAGCGGCGTTTTTGGTTCTTTTCCGGCTCAACTTTTTAAGAACCCCCGGCCGTAATCAGCGGAGGTCTTTATAATTATTTAAATATTTAAAGAACTCGGAATCGGTTGACAGCACCAGCTCGTTATTTTTGTCCAGGGAGTTTTCATAAACTTCCAGGGTTTTCAAAAAGGAGTAGAATTCAGGATCACGCTTATAAGCCTGGGCATAAATGTTCACTGCCCGGGCATCAGCCTCACCTTTGACCACCTGAGATTTCTGGTAGGCCTGAGATGATATCTTTTTCAATTCTTTTTCTTTATCACCCCGGATCTTGTTGGACTCGCCCTTACCTTCCGACCGGTATTTTTCAGCCATCTGGTTTCTTTCAGCGATCATCCGGTCATAAACAGACTCCCGGACCTCCTTGACGTAATTGATCCGCTTGAATTTGACATCAGCCAGCTCAATCCCGAACTTATCCAGCTTCGGTTGAGCCTGCGTCTTGATCTCACTGGTCATTTCCCGGCGGCCCATGATAATGGAAAAATCATTGTCCAGTTGCTCCCCGGTACGAAAAGTATCCAGGGAACGGTTGCTTTTACGCACCGTTTCGATCAATCGCTGGGATGTCACCAGGTTGCGGACCGCCGGATCAATAATATCATTGAGCCGGTTGATACCGGCCGGAACCGTCGTTACCGTCTGGAAAAAAGCTACCGGATCAACAATGCGCCACCTGGCAAAGGAATCCACCCAGATGTAGGTTTTGCCCAGGGTCGGAATCTGGCCGGGAGAACCGTCCCACTCCAGCAGATTTTTAGGAAAATAATTGGCCCGGTCCACAAAGGGCCACTTGAAATTCAACCCCGGCTCCGTCACCGGCTCCCGGGCGATTTTCCCGAACCGGGTGACCACCACCTGTTCGGTTTCATCCACCACAAACAGGCCGTTGAAAAGAAACACCAGGCCGGCCACAACCAAGACGATTAAAGCGATAAAAATATTTTTCATTATTGCCCTCTTTCCTTCCCAAGATTCAGCAACGGCAGGAGATTGTCCTGTTCGGAATCGACGATATATTTCTGGCCCAGCTTCGGCAGCACCTTGTTCATGGTTTCCAGGTAAAGCCGGCGGCGGGTAACATCCCTGGCGGCTTGATATTCCTCAAAGACCTCGATGAATTTGTCGGCGTCGCCTTCAGCTTTATTGACCCGCTCCAGAGCGTATCCCTCGGCTGCCTTGACCACCCGTTCGGCTTCACCTCTGGCCGCCGGCACCGCCTGGTTGTATTCCTTGCGGGCCTCCTGGATCATTCGCTCTTTTTCCTGAAGGGCCTGGTTGACATCGTTAAACGAGGGCTGCACTTCCCGGGGAACGTTGGTCTTTTTCAGTTCCACGGCGTCAATGCTGATACCGCTTTCGGCCTGGTCCATCTCTTCTTGCAGCAGCAACATGGCTTCATTGGCGATTTCCACCCGGCTGCTGATGACCTCGTTGATACTCCGGTCACCCACCACCAGCCGCATGGTCGCTTCTGACATGTCCCGCAGCAACTTGTCTATGTTCCTGACCTTGAACAGGTAATCATAAGGATCCTTGATGCGATACTGAACGATCCAGGGCACCAGGGCCACGTTCAGATCGCCGGTCAGCATCAGGCTTTCGCCGACGTTGGTGTCGTCAAATAATTGCTTGTCGGAGGTATAGCTGGAGGTATCAGTGGACTCCAGGGTCTGGAACCCGAACTCTTCTTTATAAACCCGCTTGACCTTGACCTTGGTTACCTCTTCCACTCCCATGGGAAGCTTGAAATGAAGTCCGGAGGTCTCGGTGCGGTTATATTTCCCAAAACGCTGCACCACCCCCACCTCGTTGATGTCGACGGTGAACATCATGGAAAATCCCAGAAAAAGGGCGATCACCACCAGAATAATCAGGGCCACCGGGATCCAGGAGAAATTAAACCCTTTAAACTTGTTGATGAGATCATCAAATTGCGGTGGCAAGCCTCCGCCGTCGCCCCCACCGTCGCCTCCGCCGGGAGAGCCCGGCCCCTGGTTGGAGCGTTTTTTCTGCTGCTGTTGCAGCTTGTCCCAGTCCCAGTTCATGGTTTTGCCTGTTTCCATAATTAAAATTCCCGTTTTCGGATGCGTTGGAATTGATGTGAAGGATGCTGCTGCTTGAATGAATGATCACCCCATGCCTGCCCTTGACTTCTAAATAAGGCCGGCTGTTCCGGATGAACATAGTCTGTATATTTTGAAAGAATACAGGGAGGTCCGGGGGATAGTCAAGAAAATTCAGACAAAAAATTTTAAAATGGCCGGCAATGGCCGGTGATTGACATCCCGGCCATTCTCTGTCAAATTTCAATAATAAAAGTCGTGTATGCTTCCAGTTTTAATAAAACCTTGCGGATATCATCATCACCATGTCATCAAAAAAAAGCCCTGCCGGCGGGTTTGAACCGGTCGGCGACATCCTTAGAAGCACCCTGGCAGAATGGGTCCGGGGAGCGGGGGAGCCAATCACCCAGGTGTGGGAGTTGTGGGATCAGACCGTGGGCGAAGCGGTGGCCCGGAACGCTCAGCCGTCCCGCCTGAAAAACAGAATCCTGGTTGTCCACGTCACTTCTTCCGCCTGGACCCACCAGCTGCAATATTCAAAAAAAGAGATCATCGCCGGCTTGAACCATGCCGCCGGCAAAATCCTGATTACCGACATCAAGTTCAGAATTGGTGAACTGGAATCGTGAGCCACTCCTTTTCCGAAGACACTTTTTTTAACGGCGCCCTGCGCGTCCGGCAAAGCCGGAGCGGCTACCGTTTTTCCATCGACGCCGTTCTCCTGGCCGGATATGCCACCGGACATATCCGGCCGGAAACACCAACCAGCATCGTCGACCTGGGCACCGGTTGCGGCATTATTCCCCTGATCCTGGCTTACCGTCATGACCGGGTAAGCATAACCGGGGTGGAAATTCAACCGCCACTGGCCCGGCTGGCCGCTGAGAATGTCCGGATCAATCATCTGGCTGACCGGATCACCATACTCTGCCGTGACATGACCTCTGGGGACCCTTCCACCCCGGCCGGCCAGGCAGACCTGGTCATCTCCAACCCTCCTTTCCGGAAAACCCTGTCCGGCCGGATCAATGCCAACAGCGAACGGGCCCTGGCCCGTCATGAAATTGAGTCCACCGTCGAAGATGTGATTGATACCGCCGTGCGGCTGTTGAGGGTTTCCGGAAAATTTGCCGTGGTATACCCGGCTTCTCGCCTGACGGATATAATGACCACCATGCGGCAGGCGGGCCTGGAACCCAAACAGGTCCGCCTGGTTCATTCCCGGGAAACAGAAGCGGCCAAGCTGGTCCTGATCCAGGGACTGAAACACGGCCGCCCCGGACTGACGGTTGAGCCGCCCCTGATTGTTTATCTCCCGGACGGCGGCTACACCGAGGAAGTGCGGGCAATGTTTCAGCCCTGATATCCGGAAAACTTCGGGGTATCATCCGGAATAACGCCGATAAAATTTATACGGACCGGCGAATTGAAAGATCCGGGCGGAATCCGATCGATCCTGTTTTTTTTAATTTGACACCGGCCGCCAAAGAAGTTAATTAGAAAGATTATTTTGCGGTTATTTGATAATTTACGTACCAGGGAAGCAGCAGCCTGTAGATTTACAGGAGAGGTGGCCGAGCTGGCTGAAGGCACCGCTCTCGAAAAGCGGCATCCTGTTGACGCGGGATCGGGGGTTCGAATCCCTCCCTCTCCGCCATTGCCGCGGGTTCGGCGTGGTCAGGTTCGGCGTGGTCAGATCCGGCGTGGTCAGGTCCGGCGTGATCAGATCCGGCCTGGCGGCCGGCCTTCCCGAAAAAATTGTCTGCTTAAGCTGCGGAGAGATGACCGAGCTGGCTGAAGGTGCACGACTGGAAATCGTGTGTGCCTTAACGGGCACCGAGGGTTCGAATCCCTCTCTCTCCGCCACTTTTATTTGCAGACCCCCGATCCGGGACGATTACCGCTGTGACAGCCTCGAAAAAAGTCTGATTTACGACGGTCAGGCCACAAGCTCAAGACCGCTTCAGGCGCAAGGGAACTTGAATTTCGCGGGACGGGGCTCCCACCCTGCCGAATTCTTGTGGTAAAACTTTTTAAGAAGCCGTCAAAACTGGAATGGCAAAACATGACCTACCTGGTTTTAGCCCGCAAATACCGGCCCCAGACTTTCGCGGATGTCATTCAGCAGGAAGCCGTTACCCGGACCCTGAGCAACGCCATTGCCTCCGACCGGGTAGCCCATGCCGTCCTGTTTACCGGCCCCCGAGGAACCGGCAAAACGACCATTGCCCGCATTCTGGCTAAAGCCATGAATTGCGAACAGGGGCCGTCGCCGGTGCCCTGCAACCAGTGCCGTTCCTGCCGGGAAATCACCACCGGCAACGCCGCCGACGTCTTTGAAATTGACGGCGCTTCCAACAACAGCGTCGACCAGGTCCGGGAATTGCGCGGCAACATCAGGTTCATGCCGGCTCACAGCCCTTATAAAATATATATCATTGACGAAGTCCACATGCTCTCCACCCCGGCCTTCAACGCCCTGCTGAAAACCCTGGAAGAACCGCCGGCGCATGTCATGTTCTTTTTCGCCACCACCGAACCCCATAAAATCCCGGCCACAATCCTCTCCCGCTGCCAGCGGCACGATTTGACCTATGTCAGCCTGGACGCCCTGGTCGATCATCTTGACAAATTATGCCAACAGGAAGGCTGCCGGATTGACCCGGCCGGCCTGGAGCTGATCGCCCGCCAGGCCGGGGGCAGTGTCCGGGACGCTTTGAGCCTGCTGGACCAGGCACTGAGCTGCGCCGCCGACGGCCTTTCCCATGACGCTATCGGCGAAATGCTGGGCATCATGGACAACGAAGCCTTGTTCGCCCTGACGACCGCCCTGCTGGAAAAGGATATCGGCCAGATCATGGCCATCCTGGATAAAACCTATCAAAGCGGGCTGGATATCAAAAAGCTCTACACGGCCTTGATGGACCACATCCGGAACCTGTTGATGGTCAAGATGGGGCTTACCCCCGAAACCCTGCCCTCTCTGGCCGGCCAGGACATGGAACGCTTACAACGCCAGTCCGAGCCTGTCAGCGATGTTTTTCTGAACCAGATACTCTCCTTTCTGCTGGCCCGGGAAGAAGACCTTAAATTTTCCAACCGTCCTAAAATTGCCATGGAGCTGACCCTGATTAAAATAGTTCAGACACCGCCGGCGCTTCCCATGGACCAGCTGATCGAAAAAATAGAATCCCTCAAGGACCGGTTCCTCGATTTAGCCGCCGGCGATGCCGACTTGACCCGGGACAATGACACTATGGCCGCGCCCGGACCGGCTTCGCCTCAAACCTCTCCGCTCCAAACTTCTCCGGCCCAGGGAGCTCCGGCCCAGGGAGTTCCGGCCCAGGCGAATTCGTCCCGGATGGCTTCGGCGGAACCACCGCCGACGGGGAACAGGCCCGCTCCGACCGCGGCCGGCTCAGAGCTTGACCAGGCCTCCCCCCCGAAAACCTCTGACTCCGAGGACAACCCCGATCAGGCCGGCGTGAACGGCCGCCCGGAAACCGAGCCTTCTTCCGCTTCAGCCGGAGACAGCGCCGACGCCTGGGAACAGATACTGAGGCGCATTGACAACGAATATCCCCTGCTGGCGGCCAACCTGACCAACAGTACCCTGTCTCGCCTGGAAGACGGAAAAATCGAGATCGAGGTTTATGGTTCCCGGGTTAACCTGAATATTCTGCGCCAGAAAAACCAATATGAAACTTTACAGGGAATCTGCCGGGACTTTTTTGACAAAAATATTGAACTTGTCATTACCCATAAGCTGGACCCGGATAATACCCGGGAAAGCGCCCCGCCAGAACCGAAACCACAACGACATCCCCTGGTAGCCGAGGCCCTGGAGATATTCGGCGGAGATATCGTCAATACCAGTTAAGTCATTAAATTTTGGGCAAGGAGCATATTATGAAAAACATGGGCAACATGATGAAGCAGGCGCAAAAGCTGCAATCAAAAATGGCTAAAATGCAGTCTGAGCTGGCTGACAAGACCGTGGAAGGGACCGCCGGCGGAGGCATGGTCAGGGCAACCGCCAACGGCAGCCAGCAGATCACGGCGCTGACCATTGAAAAAGAGGTAGTCGACCCCGAAGACGTGGAAATGCTGCAAGACCTGGTGCTGGCGGCGGTCAATGACGCCCTGACCAAATCCCAGGAAATGGTTTCCTCGGAAATGAGTAAGCTGACCGGCGGCATGAATATTCCCGGCTTGACTTAAGCGGCAGTAAAGAATTATGCAACAATACCCGCCATCCATGCGTAATGCCGTCAAGAACCTGACCCGGCTTCCCGGCATCGGCCGCAAAACCGCGGAACGGCTGGTCATGCATCTGCTGCGGGCGTCCGCCCGGGAAGTAAATGACCTGGCCGCCAGCCTGATGACTTTAAAAAAAGAGACCCGCCTGTGCGAATGCTGCCATACCCTCAGCGACAAACGCTTCTGCCGTATCTGCGACGATCCTGCCCGGGATACCGGGGTTATTTGCGTGGTGGAAGGTCCGGCCGAAATGATGGCCATTGAGAACACCGGTGTTTTCAAAGGCCGCTATCATGTCCTGCACGGTGTCCTGTCGCCCATGGACGGTATCGGTCCCGATGACATCAGGGTTAATGATCTGCTCCGACGCGTGGAAGCCGGCGGGTTCACCGAAGTGGTCATCGCCACCGGTACCCAGGTGGAAGGGGAAGCCACCGCGGCTTACCTGGCCGAAAGACTGAGCGCCTATCCCGTTAAAACGACCCGCATTGCTTCGGGCATGCCCATCGGCGGTGATCTTAAATATGTCGATCAGGTCACCTTGAAAAATTCCCTGGAAAAAAGATATGCCCTATAAAACCGTCACCTCCGCCGATCTGTTCCAATGCCGCATGTGCGGAGACTGTTGCCACGGCTACGGCGGAACCTACCTGACCGAATCTGATATAGAACGCATAGCCGCCTACCTGTCCATCCCGCCCGGCCGGTTTGTCGACCAGTACTGTACCAGTTCCGGCAGCCGTCTTGTGCTGGCTCAGAGTGAAAACGGTTATTGCGTTTTCTGGAAGGAGAAATGCTCTATCCATCCGGTCAAACCGCGGATGTGCAAAGACTGGCCCTTTATTGAGGGGGTACTGGCGGATGTCGCCAACTGGGATATCATGGCGGCTTTCTGCCCGGGCATTCAAACCGGCTTCCCCCCGGACATCATCAGAAACTGTGTCAAACAGGAACAGGCGAAAAAACGTTGATCGGTATCTTCGACTCCGGCCTGGGCGGCCTGACCGTGGCCAGGGCCATCATGGATGAACTTCCCGGCTATGATATCACTTATTTCGGGGACACGGCCCGGACTCCCTACGGCGCCAAAAGCGCCGCCACGGTGAAAAAATACGCCCTGGAAGATATTGATTTTCTGCTTTCCAAAGGGGCCCGGGTTATCGTCATGGCCTGCAATTCCGCCTCCAGCGTGGTAACCGAACCGGTTATCCGGACATTACCGGTGCCGGTGTTTGAAGTCATTTCCCCGGCGGTTTCCCTGGCGGCCGGACATTCCCGGACCGGAACCATCGGGGTAATCGGCACCCGCGCCACCATCAACAGCGGTATATACAAAACAAAAATCCTGGAACAACGTCCCCAGGCCAGGGTCTATTCAGCGGCCTGTCCGCTCCTGGTGCCGCTGGTGGAAGAAGGCTGGATCAACAAGCCGGAAACAGCCATGATTGTCAAAAAATATCTGCGCCCCCTGAAAACAAGAAACATCGACACCCTGATTCTGGGCTGCACCCACTACCCCATCCTGAAAAAAATTATATCCCGGAAAATCGGTCCCCGGACACTGGCGATTGATTCTTCCACTGCCGTGGCCCGGGCTCTGAAAAAATATTTTGAAACTAATCCCGAAATTGAAAAAACCATCACCAGAAATGGTCGGTCCAACTTTTACACATCCGATATTACTAAACAATTTTGCGAAACCGCGGGGATGATCCTGAAAACAAAGGTCAGCCTGGAGCAGGTTTCCCTTTAAATTAAAATATCATGACAACCTCAACCAAAAGGTAAAACACGAACCTGAACTGACCTTCGGTTTAATTTCCGGTTGCCACAAAAAGGCGGAAAATGCCTCAGGACTTGACAAAAAGAGGAAACTGGGGCTAAATATTATTCGAGGGCGAGAACCTGAGGCGCGTCAACCCGACAATTAATTTCGAAAAGGTGTGCTATGTCATTTAAAAAAATTATCCTTCCCATATTGATCGGTCTGATCGGCTGCTTTCTGGGATACGGCGTTTCTCTCGCGGAGATACCAGTAAGCAAGGCTGAATCCGGGGAAGATTTTACCCCGGGTTTTTACTACACCATCCAGAAAGGTGACACGCTCTGGGATCTTTCGCAAAGATTCTATGACTCGGAATTCGCCTGGCCTGACTTGTGGGGGCAGAACAAGGATCTGACCAACCCCCATTGGATCTATCCGGGTAATCGCATCCGCCTTTATCAGAAAACCGACGCCTTGGCCATCGAAGAAAAAGACGAACCGGTGGAGGAAAAAATGCCGGAAGTGATCGAGGTGGCCAAGCCCGAAGAAGAAGCCCCCGCCCCCGAGCCGGAGCCCGAACCGGAACCGGAGCCGGAGCCGGAAATATATTTTCATTATCCCCAGATCGCCCAGGTGGGATTTGTTAAGAAATTATCAAAACCAAAAATGTTCGGTGGACAAGTCGATCCCCTGGCCATGGGTGAAATTTTCAAATCCAGGGGCCAGACCAAGGAGATGATCAGTCAGAATGATTCTGTTTATATTCATCATGTTGACAATAACAATAATGACGACAATGCTTTTATCGTCGGCAACCAGTATGCTGTTTATAAACCGTTGATAAAAGTGACCGATCCGCGCAGCGGTGATTATGCCGGCCATCAGTATAAAATTGCCGGTACCGTTGAAGTAACCCAGAAAAATCCGGCTTACGTGGTAGCCAAGGTGGTCAAATCGGTCCGTCCCATCCGGATCGGCGACAAAATCATGCCCATTCCGAAACGCTCTGAAAAAATCGCCCTCAAACCTTCTCCGGAGGGCTTGACCGGCCATATCCTGTTATCCGAAGACGACATCCTCATGTCGGCTGATTACGATATCGTTTTTCTGAACAAGGGTAAAAAAGACGGGCTGAAAGAGGGCCAACGATATGACGTCTTTTCTCAGGACGATCATGAAATAGACGGAGAAACCGCGCTTTTGCCATCCTACACCTATGGCAAACTGATGGTTCTGCTGGTCAAAGATACCACTGCCACAGCCACCATCACCCAGTCTTCCAGAAGCATCCAGCCCGGCGATCGCTTCAAAACTCCCTGAGCCCGGACTCCGATCAAGCCGGAAAAAAGCCGGACCCGGTCAGGCAACTTGAAATAAGCGGCCTGACCGGGTCCGGCTTTTTATTTGCCACAAATATCCGGGTTAAGGTTATTGTTCCCAGGTCACCCGGAGAACCTCCTGGTAAGTGGTTTCGCCCTGCAACATTTTTTTGACCGCGTCTTCCCGCAGGGTGCGCATGCCTTCTTCCCTGCTGACGGAGCGAATTTTTTCCAGATCCGCGGAGGCGGTGGTCAACTCCCGGATGGCCGGGGTATAGGGCATCAATTCAAACACCCCGGTTCTCCCCCGGTACCCGGTATTGCGGCACTTGACGCAGCCGGCTCCCCGGTAGAGGCGGACCTGACCGGCCTTACCGGTTCTTATCCCCATGGTATCAAGCTCCTCCGCCTCCATTTCAAAAGATTCCCGGCAACTGGTGCAGATTTTTCTGACCAGCCGCTGCGACATCACCCCTGACAGGGTGGCCTGCACCAGAAAATGCGGTAAACCGATGTCCAAAAGGCGGATAATAGAGGAAGGGGCGTCATTGGTATGCAGGGTGGACAGAACCAGGTGGCCGGTCAAGGAGGCCTGAATGGCGTTCTGGGCCGTTTCCAGGTCACGCATTTCGCCGAGCATGATGATATCGGGGTCCTGGCGCAGAATATTTCTTAAAATGGATCCAAAAGTAATGCCCAGCACCGGCTGAACCGCGATCTGGTTGAACTGCTCGTGGATCATCTCAATGGGGTCTTCCACGGTGGTAATATTAACCGCCGGCGTGGCCAGATATCTCAGGGTGGAATAGAGGGTGGTGGATTTACCGCTGCCGGTGGGACCGCAGACCAGAAAAATGCCGTTGGGGCGATTGACGATATGCTGATAAGCGGACAGCTCCTCGCTGGAAAAACCCAGGCCCTCCAGATCCTGGAATAAAATATCCGGGTCCATGATTCGCATGACCACTTTTTCGCCAAACGCGACTGGAATCATGGAAACCCTGATCTCAGCGTCGGCCTGGTCTTTTGCCATCTTGATGCGGCCGTCCTGGGGCTTCCTTTTTTCGGCCATGTCCATGCCGGCAATGTTTTTTATGCGGCTGACCAGGGCGTAATGTACTTTCTTGGGTATCTTGTAAACCGAATGAAGCACCCCGTCGATTCGCATCCTGATCTCGGTCACGTCTCGTTTGGGTTCGATATGAATATCGCTGGCCCGCTGGTCAAAGCCATAGGCAAAAAGATGGTTGACGGCATTGACGATATGGCTGTCATTGATGGGCACTTCCCCCTCGCCGGCCAGCCGGACAAAACGCTCCAGGTTGCCCAGATCAACCGAGGGAACGTCAAACTGATCTTCCGCCGCGGCGATGGATTTTTTAAAACCGAAAAACTCGTTGATGGTGCGGATAATATCGGATTTGGGACTGACCACGGGAATAACCCGCTTATGAACGACCCGGGCGATATCGTCCAGGACTTCGGTGTTAAAAGGATTGGGGGTGGCCACTATCAGGGAATCATTTTCCAGGGCCACCGGCAAAGCCAGGTAATTCATGGCAAAAGAACGGGGGATGGTATTGGTGACCAGTTCCAGATCCAGCTTGATGGGATCAATTCTTCGATAAGGCACCTCCCATTCCGCGGCCAGAGCCTGGAAGATGCATTCTTCATCCACTGCCCCGATATCCGTGTCGGCCCGGGCCAGGTTCATGGAAACAATGACATCCACGACAGTAATGGGGTTATTAATCTTTACGCCAGGTGGCGCGGCGGCGGCCCTGGCCTGCCGGGCTTTCTCCAGTCCCTGCCGGATGCGGGGATACTGCTTGAGGATATCGGCCGCGTCTTCTTTGCTGATAATCTTTTTTTTTACCAGGATCCGGCATACTTTCTGCGGATGAAACAGTTTGTCCAGGTCTTCTTTCATGGTTATCACCATTTCTTTTTTTATAATCCTAACGCCAACCTGGTTATATTTCAAGCCCAAACCAGTCCCGAACCGGGACCGACCCTGCCTGAGCCGCTCATAAACCATAATTTTAAACCAACCGGCAAACGGCCCGACCGACAAACGGCACCGGCTGAAGATCAACCTTCAGCCACCATTCGGCCACCATCAGGCCGGTTGCATTCTGTGGCGTAATAAGTTAGGATACATAAAAATATCAGGCTTACTCCGGATAAGCGTTCAGGCAGGCGACCGGTTTGTTCGCGATACGATTCCTGCGCCGGATCAAGACGGCGGACAATAAGGATACGATTTTTCAGATGACCTTACTACAGGCGGCAATGCTGGGCACCATCCAGGGATTGAGCGAATTTCTGCCCATAAGCAGTTCCGGCCACCTGGTTCTGACCAGGCATTTATTCGGGATACCGGCCCCGGGCCTTTTTTTTGACACCAGTGTTCACATTGGCACCATGCTGGCGGTCATCGTTGTGTTCAGAAAAGATCTCGGCGACCTGTTTGTTGCGCTGGCCCGGGCCGTCCGAAATATTCCCGGCAAGGGCGCGGGAGGGTATTCAGACCGGGAAAAAACCAGCCTGCGCCTGGCCCTGCTGATCCTGATCGGTTCAGTGCCGACGGCCATCCTGGGGGCGGGCCTCAATGTTCTGTTCACGGACAAGGGGCTGTCCTCTGTCTGGCTGGTCGGCCTGATGCTGATCGTGACCGCCCTGATTCTATGGCTGACCCGGGGCCGGGGCGATAACGGCCGCGAGATCATTGACTTCGGTGCCGGCCGGGCCATCCTGGTGGGCTGCGCCCAGGGGCTGGCCGTTATACCCGGCATATCACGATCGGGAGCCACCATTGCCACGGGACTGTTTCTGGGCCTTAACAGCGAAGACGCGGCCCGGTTGTCCTTTCTTTTGTCCATACCGGCCATCCTGGGGGCGCAACTGCTTTCGTCCCGAGGCTTGATGATCAGCGGTGGCGGCGGCGCCCCCCTGGCGTGGCCGGCTTTCATCGGCGCCGTGACATCTTTCCTGGTAGGATACCTGGCGCTGCGAACACTGTTGAGGATCATCAGCCACGGCCGGCTGCACCTGTTCGCGCCGTATTGTCTGGTGGTCGGCCTGGTGGCCATAATCTCGTCCCTGACATGAGAATCCCCTGAAAAAAACCCCCTGAACAAAGGAGGCGACAAATGATGCAAGCACACACTTTCAGAGAATACGACATCCGGGGCATTGCCGGAGAAGACTTTAAAGAAGAGGATGTTTTTCAACTCGGCCGGGCCATCGGCACCTATCTGCTCGGGCACGACCGCTCCTATGCCGCGGTGGGCCGGGACTGCCGGCTGACCTCCGGGACTTATTCGGAACAGATCGTCAAGGGCCTGCGCTCCACCGGCTGCGACGTGGTTGATATCGGCGTCTGCCCCACCCCGGTCTTTTATTTCGCCATCACTCACCTGGCCACCGGCGGCGGTGTCATGATAACCGCCAGCCACAATCCTCCGGAGTACAATGGTTTCAAGCTCTGCCTGGACTCGGATTCCATTTTCGGAGAAGAGATCTCAAAAATCCGCGATATCATGACAGCGGGGAAATTTGCCGAGGGGGAAGGGTCTCTGGCCGAGGCCGACGCGGTCACCCCCTATGAGGAATATGTATTAAACAATATCTCCCTCAGCTCCCCGCTTAAAGTCGCCATTGACGCCGGTAACGGCACCGCCGGCGTGGTGGCCGGACCGGTTCTGAAAAAATTGGGCTGCCAGGTCCATGAATTGTATTGCGACATGGACGGCACCTTCCCCAACCATGAGGCTGATCCCACCGTGCTGGCCAACATGCGGGACCTGATCGAACTGGTCCGGACCGAAAAACTGGACCTCGGCATCGGTTATGACGGAGACGGCGACCGCATCGGGGTGGTCGATGAGAACGGCCGCATCGTCTACGGAGACATGCTCATGATCCTGTTTGCCCGGGAAATTCTTTCCCGCAAACCGGGCTCGGTTTTCGTGTCCGAGGTAAAATGCTCCAAAACCATGTATGACGACATTGAAAAACACGGCGGCCGGGCCATCATGTGGAAAACCGGCCATTCCCTGATAAAAACCAAGATGAAAGAAGAACAAGCCGCCCTGGCCGGTGAAATGAGCGGCCACATCTTTTTCGCCGACCGCTATTTCGGTTATGACGACGCCATTTATGCTTCCTGCCGGCTGCTGGAACTGCTGGCCGATACCGGCCAGCCCCTGTCCGGGCTGCTGGCCGACATTCCCGAAACATTCACCACCCCGGAGATCCGGGTGGACTGCCCGGATGAGGTCAAATTCGACCTGGTCGAAAAGGTCACCGACTATTTCCGGGACAAGTACGATATCGTGGATATCGACGGCGTCCGGATTATTTTTGAGGACGGCTGGGGGCTGGTTCGCGCCTCCAACACCCAGCCGGCGCTGGTCTTGCGGTTTGAGGCCATGACCGAAGAGCGGTTACGGGAAATCCGTTCCCTGGTAGAAGAGGCGGTGGAGAAATTCAAACCATGAAATATATCAGCTCCGAACAGGCGCCGGCGGCGGTGGGCCCATACGCCCAGGCGGTCCGTTGCGGGGACTGGCTGTTCTGCTCCGGTCAGATCGGCCTGATCCCCGGCAGCAAGACCCTGGCCGGAAAAGACATCCAGTCCCAGGCCCGGCAGATGCTGGCCAATCTGCGGGCGGTCCTGGAGGCGGCCGGGCTGGATGTCGCCGGAGTGGTTAAAACAACTGTTTTTCTGGCGGACATGAACGATTTTACCGTGTTTAACGACATTTACGCGGATTTCTTTCAGGGGCACACCCCGGCCCGGTCAGCCGTTCAGGTCGGCGCCCTGCCGCTGGGCGCGCTGGTGGAAATCGAATGTATCGCGACTGTTACCTGAATTTTTCCTGAAAAAAATCATTTTCCCCGCAGCTGTCCGGACGGCACCGCCTTGACAACAGCCTTGACAATCAAAATGGATAAACCTGGCCATGACCGGCATGAGCAGTTCAGATAAAACCGTATTTATCGCCATTTTTTTCTCCATCTTCAGCGCTGTCATGGGGGTCGGCATCGTTGTGCCCCTGCTGCCGGTTTACGCTGCCAATCTGGGGGCCAGCGGCTTTTATATCGCCATGATATTCGCGGCCTTTTCCCTTTCCCGGACTTTTCTGCTGCCGCTTTTCGGCGGCCTGTCCGACCGTTCCGGCCGCAAACCATACATCACCGGCGGCATGCTGGGATATGCCCTGGTCTCGGTGGCCTTTGTCTTTTCTGATTCGGTTTCTTCGCTGATAGCGGTACGATTTATCCAGGGCATTGCCTCGGCCATGATCATGCCGGTCGCCCAGGCCTATATCGGGGATATCACGCCCAAAGACCGGGAAGGGACCACCATGGGCCTGTTTAACATGTCCATGTTCGGCGGCCTCAGCATCGGCCCCCTGGCCGGCGGCGCGCTCAACGACATGATGGGCATGGATGCCGCTTTTATCGGCATGGGCATTCTCTCTCTGGCCGGCTTTTTATTGAGTATGTTTTTTCTTCCCCCCACCCGTGAAGAACGGGTGGTTCGTCATCACCAGGCGCCGGTTAAATGGATAATTATCCTTAAAAACCGCTTCCTGTGCGGACTGTTTGCCCTCAGATTCGCCTATGTTTTCTGTATCGGGATGGTCTGGTGCTTTCTGCCGATACTGGCCAGCCGCTACGGCCTGTCCAGTTTTCAAATCGGTATTCTGGTCATGCTGGCCGTTTTTGTCAGCGGTATCCTGCAGATGCCCATGGGAATGATAGCTGACCACCACAATAAACGAACCATGGCCGTTTTCGGCAGCATCATCATCGCCCTGGCCGTGTGTTGTTATCAATGGGCCACCGGCTTCTGGAGCCTGTTCACCATAAACGTGGCCTTTGGCATCGGCGGCGGCATCGCCATGCCGCCGCTGATGGCCCTGGCTGTCATCAAAGGCAATGAAGTTAAAGCCATGGGGTCGGTCATGTCCCTTATGACGGTGGCGCACAGCCTGGGGATGCTGACGGGCGCCGCCGTCACCGGCGTGGTCATGGATCTGTTTTCACTGCGCCAGGCCTTTCCCCTGGCCGGGATAATAATGTTGTCCGGAGCGGTGGTTTTTGCTATTTATACCCATATCCAAAGCGAAACCGAGGTGCAGGAAAAAATTTTCTAACCCGGATATTTCATGCAATATCCGGGCTAAAGCGGAAATATTTCGGAAAATGACGCCGATGCCAGCCAAACCCGCCATCATAGATCGATACCTGGCCGGGCAATTGCTGCCCTATTTCGCGGTCAGTATTGTTGTCTTTACCCTGATATTTCTGACTCACCAACTTTTGGATATAACCAACTTTATCGTTAATTATCATATCAGCCTCATCCAGGTCCTGTTGATGCTGCTGTATTCTCTGCCATATTTTCTGGAACTGGTCATTCCCATTGCCACCATGATGGCGGTCTTGCTCGTTTTTTTAAGGATGTCCGGTGACAATGAAATCCTGGCCCTGCGGTCCGGCGGCGTCAGCGTGTACCGACTGCTTTATCCGGTGGCCTGGTTCTGCCTGGCCGCCGGCCTGTTGACGGCTTTTATCAGTATCTGGGCCCTGCCCCACAGCCGACTGGCTTTTGAAGAAATGGCCTACCAGGCCGTTACCACCAGTCCGGAAATAGGTATTCGGGAACGCCAATTCAATACTGATTTCAAAGACATGACTTTGTATGTCGGGGCTTACGACAAAAGCGGCCAGCGGCTTACCGATATTTTCATCGAGGACCACCAGACCGTTGACACCTCGGTGACCATCAGCGCTCCAGCCGGCAACATAATTTTTGACCGCGACAATAATATCTTCCGTCTGATACTGCGGGACGGCGTTATCAACCAGGCCGGTCTGGCGGACAAAAGGCTTCATTCCATCAGCTTTGAGCGTTATGAGGTCAATCTCGATATCGGCCAGAACGCCGGGAATCCAGGCTCACGCCAGAAAGACAAAAAAGAGATGTCCCTGGCCGAACTGCGTGACCATATCCGATCGATGGACCAGAAAGACAGCAGCTATTACTCGGCCCTGCTGACCTGGCACAAAAAGTTCGCCATTCCCTTCGCCTGCCTGGCCCTGGGTCTGCTGGCCGTTCCCCTGGGACTTCAGAGTAAAAACGCCCGGGCTTCCTCCGGCATCGGCTTGTCCCTGCTTTGTTTTCTGGCCTACTACCTGATGCTGTCAGCCGGGGAAATCCTGGGAGAATCAGGCCGGATGCCGCCAATCGTGGGAACCTGGCTGCCCAACCTGGTCATGGCCGGACTGGGAGCCGCCCTGCTCATGGCCACGGCCGATGGTCAATCCCTTAAAGATTTTTTTATTAAACCCGGCCGGCGACACTCCCGTCGGCCGGATGGAAAAGACAAGCACCCGGGTCCGGCCAGTCCGGACCCAAGCGACCAGGAATCCGGATAAGCCATGTCCATATTGTTCCGATATATCTTTCGGGAAATTTTTAAAACCCTGGCCATTGTCGCCATTGTGGTTATTACTATCTACCTGGTGGTGGATTTTTTCGAAAAGATCGACAACTTCATGAACGCCGACCTGCCCTTGTCCAGCACCCTGTCCTTTTTCGTTCTGAAAATCCCGTTGATTGTAATGCAGGTCGCGCCGGTGGCCATCCTGATCGCCACCCTGGTGGTTTTCGGCCTGATGAACAAACACAACGAGATCATTGCCATTCGAAGCAGTGGCCTGGGAACCAGAAGCCTGCTGGTTCCAGCCGTATTCGCCGCCGCCTGTGTCTGCTTCCTGGTCTTTATTCTTTCGGAACTGGTCATTCCGGTGACCATGACCCAGGCCAACCATATCTGGTTGAAACAGGTTCGCCAGAAAACCTCGGCCCTGCGGAAGCAGAATGACATCTGGATCAAAGACGGCCGGATCATCCTGCATATCGACCATTATGACCCGACCAGCCAAACCGCTTACGGCGTCACCCTCAACCATCTTGGTGAAGATTTCAAGGTATCCCGGCGCGTCGACGCCCGCCGGGGGGTTTTCAGGGACAAGACCTGGATATTGAAAACCGCCATGGATCATCACTTTGACGAGTCCGGCCGGATCAGCCGGGCGGACATCACCGCTGATCTGCCCGTCAACCTGACGATTATGCCCGAGGATCTGGGCCGGGCCGCCAAAAGCACCGAGGAAATGAGGTTCATGGAACTCCGGCGTCACATCAAAAAGCTTAAAAAAGAAGGTTACAATGTTAAAAAACACGCCACCGATCTCCAGGCCAAGCTGTCTTTTCCCCTGGTGGGCCTGCTGATGAGCCTGATCGGCACGGGACTGGCAGCCTCGGGCAAAGTCAAGGGCGGCATTCCCGCGACCATCGCGTACGGCATCGGAGCTTCCTTTGCCTACTGGATATTTCACAGTTTCTGCATGTCGCTGGGATACGGCGGAGTCCTGCCGCCCGTCATAGCCGCCTGGGCGGCCAATATCGTTTTCATGCTGGCGGCCGGACTGGTCATCCTCAAGGCGGATTAACCCGGATATCTAACCCGGATATCTTGGTGACAACGCCCGCCTGAATCGGGGCATAACCTTATCATTATTTATAATAATTTATTAATTATCCGGCATGATGATCCTGTACAACATACTGACCTGGTTTCTTTTTATTCTGGCCTGGCCCTTGCTGGC
>JAWOCW010000311.1:0-4781 GCA_046483615.1 Desulfosudaceae bacterium | reverse complement strand
GATATGGTGTTGTAGTCTTTAACCGGATCCCGATGACGTTTCGGTTTCCGGTCGCCGGCGCTGATAACGGCCCGCGCCCGCTGAAGTTTCTCCGCCGCCCCGGCATGTCCCAGTTTGACCCGTCCGGCCGGGGAGCGTTCCCATTCCGCCAGGGCCAGCCGTAAAATCTCTTCGGCCGGGTAACGGCGCTGGAGCATGCTGCTCAGTCCGGACAGGTTATCCCGTCCGGTTTCAAGGCTCTCCTCCTGCCGCCCGGAGGAAGCCGGCGGCGGAACCAGAACCGCCGAGCGTTTCCAGATCAGCAGAACCGCCAGCAGCAGCAAAACGCCCAGCACCCCGGTCAGGCGGTATTTTTTGATTAAAAAGGCCACTCCCGGGGATTTTCGCAGGCCGAAGTGGGCTTCGTCAAAAATGATCCGGCCGGTGTCGCCCGCGATCCAGGCAAGGAGTTCGGCCGGGTTTTCCTTTTTGAGACTTTCGTTGCTGAAGAGGTAGCTGCCGGAGAGCAGGACGATGCTGCCCTTTCCCCAGGGCCTTTCTATAATCACGGGCCGCTCGCCCCTGGCATAGATCACCCGCCACTCCGGGCTTAAATCCGTGAAATAGAGCGTGGTTGGCCAGGGCAACTGCGGCGGCCGGTTTTCTTCCGACAGTTTCTTAACAGCCCTGGCCGGCAGGTCAATCGGTTTTTCGGTTTCATGGGCAAAGCCCACCTGCCATCTTTTGGCCAGGGTTGGCCGGCAATTGTCCGTTTTGTCCTCGTCCCGGTCGTCAGGGCGCTGGTCGGCCTGGTCATGAGTTTCCCGGGAATCGGCGGACGGGGGCGGGGAGCTGTCCGGCCCGGCAGGCTCGGCCCCGTTGTCCGGCTGTTCTTCGACCGGGTCGGCCAGGGTTGTCCGCGGAAGCCCGGAAATGACCACCCTGCCGCCGATTGAGGCGGTCTGTTCAAAAAAGGCGAAGGTCTCTTCAGAGAAGCGGGCGTCCGGGAGGTCTTTTATGCCCAGGCATAAAAAAGCGCGCCGCCGGTTATCCGGTTTCAGTTTGTTCGGTTTAAGACGGTGGAGGGGCCGGAAGTTCCGGGAAACCGTGACCCCGTCAATTTCCTCCAGGCTTTCATAAAGAGCCCTGCTTCCCAGGGGGTCGCTCCGGAAAGAAGAATAAGCCGGATAAATATCGCCGGCCCGGAAGCGGAGGTCAAACAGCTTGAAGATGCCGGCCGCGAACAGGACCACCATGACCAGCAAGAGCAGCCGCAATATTTTATGGTTGTTAAACAAGGCTGACGATCCGTTTATGGTTGGTGGTAAACCATTCCACGTCCTGCCGGCCCAGGGCGCGCAGGCCGTACCAGGCCCGGTCAAAAAAGGCCACGCCGGCCGCGAACAGCTCCAGGGCCTCCTGCTGGTCGTGCCGGCGGCGGCGCAGTTCGGCGACATAATCCCGGTTGGATTTATGCCGGGCGACGCTGACAGCCCCCTGGTCGGCCAGGTGGGCCAGGGTGGCCAGGTAGATGGCCCGCAGGGCTTGTCTTAACTCCCCCCGGCCGACGAGCTCCCGGGCCAGGGCCAGCCACTGCTCAACTTTCAGTTCCGCGGCGTTGATGTTTTCTTCGTTCAGATCCGGCCGGATCTCCGGTTCCGGGTTGTCCGGAGTCTGTGGCCTGGTTCCCTTTCGCCGCTCCAGCAGCCGTTTGACATAGACCCCCAGCATTCCTCCGGAGACACCCAAAAGAAGAAAGAGCAGTATCTTGATCCAGCCTATCCAGTCGTTATCCCGGGACTCTTTTGTCGGCGGCTTTGTTTTAAAGTTTTCCCGGAACCAGTCGAGTATTTTCTGAAAGATTGGTTTCAGAAAGTCGACCACCGGGGTAAGGGCCGTTCCCAGGATCGGCTTGATCCAGTTGAAAAAAACCACCAGGGGGCTGAACAGGCCCGGTGTCTCCCGGGTGTTTTTTTCCCGGGGCAGGCGCCAGGAAAATTCCGGCCGGGCCAGCACTTTTTCAATGGATTTTTCCAGTTCCGCGGCGAAAATTCCGGATCCGGCGGCCGGTTTATCCGCCTCCTGCCCGGCCGCGACCGTGCCGGCGGAAACCATCACTACCAGTATCATTATCAGGGCCGCCGTGGCAGCAGTCCGGGCCGCTTTGCCGGCGGTGGAGAGGCTTTTCAACTGGACGCTCAGATCCCGGCCGGTTTTGATGGAGTCGCCGTAAAAGGAACGCAGGGCGTAGGCGGTTTTGATGAGCGGGTCGAGGCACAGGTAGGTCAGGCCCAGGGACACCGCCAGGTAAGTGGTATTGACGACTGACCGCCAGGTCAGGGTGAAGGCCGTGTCCACCCCGAAAAAGGTTTTCAGCAGATAGGGCAGGGCGAACAGGCCGATCAGGATATTGATGAAAACGGCCAGACCCAGAAGGGTTAATATGAATAAAAGGACGTGGTTCTGCCGCGGGTTGATCCGGGACTGGCGGGCGGCCTCCTTCACCGCGGCGCTTATTTGCACGGGTTTGAGCCGGCCGGCCAGGGAAAGATGCTGATAAAAGGCGTACACCCAGGCAAAGGGCAGGGCCATGACCAGGGCCAGGGGCAGGGCGATCCAGCCGGTCGGCTGTACCACCGTTTGCACCAGCACCACCCGGCCCAGGCCGGCCAATGTCCGGGAAGGAGGCGGCTCCAGGCTTACCAGGGAGTGGATATTGTCCATGAACAGCGCCTGCCAGAATTTCATCCAGGCGAAAAGCGCCGCCAGCCCCAGGGAGGCCGCGGCGCAATGCTCGGCGGCGTAGGCGTTTCTGCTCATGTCTCCCCAGAAAAAGAGGAACCCCAGGATAAAGGGCAGGCTGCCGATATAATATAACGGCAATAGCGCCCGGGCCTTGCCGCGCAGCAGGTGGGTGGCCGCTTCAATAATTTCCAGGGCGCTTTTCCCCCGGTAATTTTCAGGACTTAGCACCATAGGTCAGCTCCACCAGCCCGTCTGCCAGAGGGTGCCGTCATGAAAGGAAGTGGGCAGCAGGATCAGGAGCCGGCCGAGATAGTAAAAAATACTCCAGAGCAGGACAAAACCGGTCAGCAGCAGGAGCGACCGGTAAAACCAGGTAAACCGGGAGCCGGCGGAGTTTTCCGAAGAAGACCGGCGGCTGAGGCAGGTCGCGCAAAGCATCCGTCCGTCATGCTCGGTGACGCACTCCCGGCAGAAAAAACGTTCACAGTCCGGGCATTGGGCCGCGGCTTCCCGGTGTTGGTGGTTGGAGCATCGTTGCTTACTGAGATCCATTACCCCTTACTCATCCGACGCTGCCTGATAATAAAAAGAAACCCGAGTATACCGATAGCCAGGTCCAGGATTAAAAAAAGCAGAAAACTGTACAGCAGAACCGGGTCGTCCCGTAACGATATGGTGGACAGGGCCCGCAGGTAGGCCCATTGATTGCCCATGGCCCCTTCCATAATATCGGGGTGCCGTATGACGGTATAAAAGAACAGGGCGTAGCCGGCAAGAAATCCGATAACGGCGTAGCCCAGGTTGATCCAGGTCAGGGCTCGCAGCGGCCCGAATATGACATGGTTTTGCTGCCTGACCAGGGTGATGATAACCGAGATCAGGAAAGAGAAAAAAAGAATCGTTCCCAGGATGAGAACCAGGGGAGTCTGCTCAAAAATACTTATGCCGGTTACCAGGGCATTGGCCAGGAGCAGGCTGAACATGATGGTATGCCAGCGGGTCCGGAGATTACCGGCGGGGGAGGGCGGTTCCGGGGGAAGGCGCCAGGGCTCGGAGTTTGTGTCCGGAACGGTCATGTCGCCGGCCAGAATGGCGGTGGTGGAAATCGCGCCCTGGGTCCCTTCAATCAACGGGCGGAGGCGGTTAACGGCTTTTTTGGCGAATCGTAAGCGGTAAAGCGAGGGCAGCTTTTCGTTCTGCACGGCGGTTATCAGGTAGCATTCGCTGTTGGTTCCGTATAAGAGCTGCTGCATAAAAACAATTGCCGAGACTCCGGCCAGGATGCCCCAGAAAATGGTCCAGCCGCCGCTCATGACGAAGGCCGGGAGGAGGAAAAGGGCGGTCAGGATTCCCAGGGCCGCGATGATTATTTTCCAGCGGGGCAGCTTGTTGATGATAATCGCTTTGATGTCCCGGTAGTAGAACCGCCGGTATTCTTCGACCACCATCCGGGTGGTCACGGCCAGGAGGTGATCCCGGCCCAGCCACAACCTGTGTTTGCGGAAGGAGTAGCGCCTGTGCCCGGGCAGTTTTTTATACTCTTTTATTCCGGCCATAAACATTCCAGGGGTATAAGGGGTTATAGGGGCGTCTTGTTCATATATTCCTCACCAGGGCGTATAATCCCCAGGACCAGGCCGTCAACTGAAGACCGGCGATGAGAAAAGCGGCCACAAAACGGATTCTGGTTCTGGGAATGATGCTGGAAGGGCTTTTCCAGTGGCGAATCACCAGGTAAAGGACGATCGGGGCCGTGATAAAGGACAGAAACCAGAACAACATCGACAGGATGGAGATATCCAGCGCCAGGTTGTCGTACAGGACGCGGCGGTTCTCCAGGTTTTTGATGGATTTTGTTCTGGCGCCCGCTTCCAGGCAGGCGGCGCACAAATGCCGGCCGTCCAGCTCCAGGTCGCACAAGGAGCACAGAAAGCGTCCGCAGGAAGAGCAGGGGACTACCGCTTTTTTGTCGGGGTGGTAATAACAACCGGCCTGGTCATCAAGGAGCAGTTGTTCGCCGCCCTGACCCGGAAAATCGAGTCCGGCCAGGACGGCGA
>JAWOCW010000089.1:0-3048 GCA_046483615.1 Desulfosudaceae bacterium | reverse complement strand
AATTTTTTTGAAAAACATTACTTTATTGAATCATTCCAATTATTTATATTGCATTAAGCAGTCATTGCAACATTACAAATTGTCATTTTTGATTTGCGGAATAAAGTCAATTTTATATCAAAAAAATTCATGAAATATCCGGGTTAGCCGGCGTCATTGCCCGACGTTTCCCGGCCCTGGTAAAAATCCCGCCGGCACCGCTCAACAGTACCGGTGACAACAGCTTCCCGGCCTTCTCGCACCAGCTTAACAAAATAATAGACATTATGCAGGGAGGCCAGGCGATAGGCCAGCAGCTCCCGGGACATGAACAAATGCCGCAGGTAGGCCCGGGAAAAACGACGGCAGACCGGGCAGGAGCATTCCGGGTCAATCGGCCCCGTATCCAGGCGCCAGGCGGCATTGCGAATGTTTATGGAACCAAAAGAGGTAAACAATTTGCCGTTCCGGGCGTTGCGGGTGGGCATGACGCAGTCGAACATGTCCGCTCCCCGGGCCACCAGCTCCACCAGTTCGGCCGGGGTGCCGACGCCCATGATATAACGCGGTTTGTCCGAAGGCAGCAGGGCCAGGGTCTGTTCGGCCACCTCCAGCCGCACGGCCACCGGCTCGCCCACGCTCAAACCACCCACGGCATAACCGGGAAAGTCCAGGTCCACCAGCTCCCCGGCGGATCGCGCCCGCAAATCAGGATACATGCCGCCCTGAACTATCCCGAACAACCCGCTGTTCCGGTCGCCGCCGGTTTCCCGCCATCGGTCCAGGCATCGCCGCGCCCAGCGGGTAGTCAGGTCAGAGGCCCGGGCCGCTGTTTCTTTAGCAGCGGGATAGGCGATACACTGATCCAGGCACATCCGGATATCGGAGCCAAGGCGGGCCTGGATATCCATGGCCTTTTCCGGGGTCAGTTCATGAGCCGAGCCGTCGATATGGGATTGGAAGGTTACCCCCTGTTCCGAAACTTTGGACAGACCGGCCAGGGAAAAAACCTGGAAGCCGCCGCTGTCCGTCAAAAGCGGCCCCTCCCAGTCCATGAAAGAATGAACCCCGGCAAACAGGTCGATAACCTCACAACCGGGCCGCAGGTATAAATGGTAGGTGTTGCCGAGAATGATTTCCGCCCCGCAGGCCAGCAGGTCTTCCGGAGCCAGAGACTTGACCGTGGCCAGGGTTCCCACCGGCATGAACACCGGGGTAAGCACCTCTCCCCGACCGGTGGAGATGACTCCGGCCCGGGCCCGGGTGCGCGCGCAGTCGGCTGTTTTTTTAAAAGCGAACATGGTCGGTCATCCTTCAGGCGATCAGCATGGCGTCACCGTAGCTGTAAAAACGGTACTCTTCCCGGATGGCCGCCTGGTAGGCCGCCAGAATATAATCCCGGCCGGCAAAGGCAGACACCAGCATCAAGAGGGTGGACCGGGGCAGATGGAAATTGGTCACCATGGCATTAACCACCTTGAAATCAAAGCCCGGGTAAATAAACAGGTCGCATTCTCCGGCGGCGGGTCTGATTTCGCCACCGGTGGCGGCCAGGTATTCCAGCACCCGGACCACCGTGGTGCCCACCGCCACCACCCGGCCGCCGTCCGTCACGGCCCGGTTAATGGCGGCGGCCGTGTCCGGGCCGACCGCGAAGCGTTCCCGGTGAATCCGGTGCTGGCGGATATCGGTTACCCGCACCGGCTGAAAAGTGCCGTAACCCACGTGCAGGGTCAGGGACACCACCGTCACCCCGCGCTCCCGCAAGGATTGCAGGAGCTGATCGGTAAAATGAAGTCCCGCCGTGGGCGCGGCCACGGCCCCGTTTTCGGCGGCATACACGGTCTGATAATCGGCGCGGTCACTTTCGCGCCCGCTTTGGTCCGCCCGGTGGATATAAGGCGGCAAGGGCACCCGGCCGGACCGTTCCAGCTCCTCCGTGAAATCACGGCCGCGGTAAAACCGGATCTCATAGACGCCCTCTTGACCGGACACCACTTCCGCCGGCAGGCGCCCGGCAAAGTCCAGCCGGGCTCCGGGGGGCAGGCGCCGGGAAGCCTTGACCAGGCACCGGCAGATGGTGGTCTCGCCCTCCTGCCGCCCGGGGTAATCAAGGATCAGGGCTTCCACCCGGCCGCCGGTATCCCGTGTTCCCACCAGCCGACCGGGAACGACCCGGGTATTATTGACCACCAGCACATCCCCCGGGGAGAGAAAATCAGCCAGGCCGAAAAAACGGTGATGAGAGTATCGTCCCGTCCGCCGGCACAGACGCAGCAGCCGGCTGTTGTCCCGGCGCGAAAGCGGCTGTTGCGCCACCAGCTCCGGGGGCAGGTCATAATCGTAATCTGTGATGGAAAACATCCGGCTTCTTTCAGCTAAATATTACCCAGGTAAACCAGCCCCAGCCCCAGAGCCATCAGTACCAGTCCGAAACGACGCAGCAGGGCCGGCTCCATTTCCAGCATCTGCGCCAGCCAGACCTTGATTTTTTCCGGAAAGGCGAAATAGGGCAATCCTTCTATAATCATGACCATGCCGATAACACACAAAAAAAACTTCATGGCGCGTTCCTGTTCGAAGTGAGCGGGCAGATTCCGGTTTGACGGCTTCGTAAAAAAGTCGAGATTTACTATATTTCGTTACCCCGGCTTATATTTCGTCACCCAAAAAATTTGTTGAAAAATCAGGTCCTGTTTGGCCTGTAAAAATGAACTCGGAGGAAGTGGTTTTTATGAGCACCATTGGCCCCTTTCGGGGGCCGGGTGCGAAAAAAAATCACTTCCTCCGAGACCGCTGAAATTTTATTTTGAACAATAATTATGTACTCGTAAAAAGTCGTGATCAGACGGCTTTGTAAAAAGTTCAAGATCAAGGCTTGCGCAATCACGAAGAATGCAGCGTACTTATAGTACGTGAAATTCTGAGTGATTGCGCGTAACGCAGATATTGGACTTTTTACGAAGCCGTCAATAATGATAAAATTTTGATTATAACCATGACCGGCGGTTTTTGTCAAAACGAAACCTGCCGCAGGAAGGTTAAAATAACCGGTAAAAATCCGGTAAA
>JAWOCW010000145.1:0-5909 GCA_046483615.1 Desulfosudaceae bacterium | reverse complement strand
GTCAACACCGGCCTGTCCCCCGAAGACCTGCAAAAGTGTATCGGGAACTACGACGGCCTGATCATCAGGAGCTCCACCAGAGTAACCGGGGATATACTGGCCGCCGGGGCCGGCCGGCTGAAAGTTGTCGCCCGGGCCGGCATCGGTCTTGACAACGTTGATATTACCGCCGCCACCAGACACGGCATCGTCGTCATGAATACCCCGGAAGGCAACACCGTCACCACCGCTGAACATACCATCTCCATGATGATGGCCCTGACCCGGAATATTCCCCGCGGTACCATGACACTCAAAGCCGGACAATGGGAAAAAAAGAATCTCCAGGGCCGAGAAGTCTACCAGAAAACCCTGGGCGTTATCGGTTATGGCAAAATCGGGGCTATTGTGGCGGATCGCGCCCGCCGCTTCCAGATGCGGGTAATCATTGCCGACCCCAATATTCCCCGGGAAGCTATCGAAAATGAGGGCCATGAACACGTCACCATGGACGATCTGCTGCGGCGTTCTGATTTTATCACCGTTCACGTCCCCAAACTGAAACAAACCCTGGGAATGCTCGACCAAAAGGCTTTTGCCAAAATGAAGGACGGGGTCATGATCATCAACTGCGCCCGCGGCGGCATCATCAATGAAGCCGATCTTCACGAAGCGCTCCTCTCGGGGAAAGTGGCCGGAGCGGCGCTGGACGTCTTTGAAACCGAACCACCCGGTGAATCGCCGCTGTTCAAGCTGGACAATGTAATTGCCACGCCTCACCTGGGCGCCTCCACCAGGGAAGCCCAGATGAACGTGTCCGAAGCCGCGGCACGCCAGGTTATCGAATATCTGAAAAACGACACCATCATCAACGCCGTTAATGTGCCGGCTGTTTCCGGAGAGGTTCTGGCCAAACTGGAACCTTTTACCACCCTGGCTGATCGCATGGGTTCTTTGCTGGCCCAGTTGGCCACCAGAAGCCCTTCCGAAGTGATTATCGAGTATCAGGGAGATTTCCAGGGTCTTGCCCTGGAACCGGTAACCGTGGCGGCCGTGAAAGGATTTCTGGCTCCCTTTGTCAAAGACACGGTTAACAGCGTCAACGCCCTGGGCATGGCCTCGTCCCGGGGCATCAAAATTACCACCAGAAGCGACGAAACCCTGACGGAATATACTATCCTGATTACCATCACCGTGGTGACCAAATCCGGATCTCATACCGTGGCCGGCACCATCTTCGGACGGCGAGAGCCCCGGATAATTCAAATCGATGATTTTCGGCTGGAAATGATTCCCACCCCGGGTCATTTTGCCATTATCCACAACCTTGATCAGCCCGGTGCCATCGGCAGCATCGGCATTACTCTGGGCAAACATGATGTCAATATCGAACGCATGCAGGTGGGACAGAAAGGCGATAATACCAGGAATATCATTTTTCTGCGGACCGGCAGCGAGATTCCGCCCGTGGCCTTAAATGATCTTCAGTCTCTGCCGGTGGTAAAAGATATCACTCTTTTTAGCCTTGACGATTAAACATAAAGAATTATCTTTTAAAAAATGACGGCTTCGTAAAAAGCTCAGCCACCACCCAAGGGAGAGATTATGAGCAACACTGACGATCATAACTTTATTCTCAAAGACAGTGACCAGTCCTCGGCCGATTCCCAGGCCCATTTGCCGCCCATTGATTTTTCCACTTTTATTTTTTCCCTCAATTCATCGGCCCTGGTTCACCTGGGTGCCATCGCTGACCCCACCACCGGACAGACCAATCAAAATCTCATGGTGGCCAAGCAGACCATTGACATCCTGGGAGTCCTTGAAGAAAAAACCCGAGGCAACCTGACTGAAGAAGAATCCAACCTGTTGACCCATATGCTTCATGATTTAAGACTGCAATATGTCAAATCAAAAAAAGGTGAGCAAGGCCCCTGAAAGGCGGCCGGGTTGAAACAAGGAAGGCCGGTTATGGCGCAACAACCTCCTGATTCGAACTGATTCGAAACTCCCGCGGCCCCGTGAGGCGTTCCTTTGACAGCCGATCCCAATAAAGCAAACCGCATTAACTCAGGTGAGGTGATGTACTATGACTTTGACAACAACAGCATCAAAACGTTTTTTTCTTTTCACGTTTATAACGGCCTGTCTGACCGCGGCCATGATACTGCCGCCATCCGGAGCTCTGGCGGCGGCCAATGCCAAGCCCCCCCTGATACCGCGATCCTTCAGTGATCTGGCCGAGGAAGTCAGCCCGGCCGTGGTTAATATCCGCACTGAATCCACCTCCAAGGACGGTGGTGGCCGGGTATATGAGCATTTTTTCAACAGCCCTTTCGGGCAGAATGAGCCTTTTAACGATTTCTTTGAAAAATTCTTCAGCCCTCACCAGCAAAGGCCGCATAAACAACGCAGCCTGGGATCGGGTTTTATCATTGATAAAAAAGGTTTTATCGTAACCAACAATCATGTTGTCGAAAACGCCGATGAAATTGTTGTTAAACTGAAAAGCGGCGAGGATTTCTCGGCCGAGGTCATCGGCACCGATCCCAATACCGACCTGGCCCTGTTGAGAATTGAAGCCGACCAGGACCTGCCCTTCCTGGAAATAGGCGATTCCGACCAACTGAAAGTGGGCCAGTGGGTGGTCGCCATCGGCAGTCCGTTCGGGCTGGAGCAAACAGTTACGGCCGGTATTGTCAGCGCCAAGGGACGGGTAATCGGAGCCGGCCCGTATGACGATTTCATCCAGACCGACGCCTCCATTAACCCCGGCAACAGCGGCGGCCCCCTGCTTTCTCTGAAAGGCCGGGTAGTGGGCATTAACACTGCCATCGTGGCCAGCGGCCAGGGAATCGGATTTGCCATTCCGGCCAATCTGGCCAAAAACATCATTACCCAGTTAAAAGACAAGGGCGAAGTCACCCGCGGCTGGCTGGGGGTAAGAATCCAGCCGGTCGACGAAAAGATTGCCGAGTATTACGATCTTGACCAGGAGAAGGGCGCCCTGGTTACCGAAGTTTTCGAGGGCGATCCGGCGGATGAGGCCGGCATCCTCCCCCAGGATATCATCCTCAAGGTTAACGGGAAGCAGATCACGGATAACCGGGAGCTTTCCTCAATTATCGCCAATATTCCGGTAGGGGAAAAAATAACCATCGAACTGCTTCGAGACGGCCGTAAAAAGACCATGACCGTTAAAATCGCGGAGAGAGACGACGGCAAGGTCGCCCGCGGTCCCGGCCAGGAAGGCGTGGAATCGTCATTAGGCATGGAAGTAGATGATATTACAGGAGAAATAGCCAGAAAACTCAACCTGAGCGACACCGCCGGGGTGTATGTCAAGGACGTGGCTCGGGACAGCAAGGCCGCCCGGATAGGTGTCCGTCCCGGTGACGTGATCAGGGAAATCAACCGTAAAAAGATAGGTGACAAAAACGACTACCGGAAAATAATGGACGACATCAAGACGGGTGAAACCGTCCAGATGGTTATTCGCAAACCCAATGGCACCTACCTTTTTCTTAAGCTGACCAAATAAAATAATTTTGCGACCAGGCCAGCTACGTAAAAAGTTCAAGATCCTCTCAAATCCGGTGGCACCGATTTGGCGCAAAAGTCAGCCTCTTTTATGGCCTGACAAAATTCCGAAAAATCGGCGCCACCGGATTTGAAAAACAGGTGTATGCGAGGCTTTTGACAAAACCCTCAAGCAAGGCTGCCCGATGTCGTTTCCATGCTTAACCGCGGACACCGCCGTCCGGACAACAATGTCAGCCGAGCGGTGCCCGACAGGAACATGAGACTTCTTTCCCGCGCCAAAATCAATCTTTTTCTGCGCATCACCGGTCAACGAGCGGACGGCTACCATACCCTTTTCTCATTGATGGCCTGCCTTGACCTGGCGGACACCATTGAGATTGACCCCATCAGCAACGGTATTTCCATCAACTGCGACCATCCGGCGGTTCCCTGTGACGAGACCAACCTGGCCTGCCGCGCCGCCAGGCTTTTTTATGACCAGACCGGGATCAGGCCGGGATTAAGCATTAACATTGACAAGCGGATTCCCGTAGCCGCCGGGCTGGGCGGTGGCAGCAGTAACGCCGCCGCCGTGCTGAAGGGCCTCAACCACCTTTACGACCACCCCCTCTCCCGCCAAACGCTGATGAGTCTTGCTCCCAGACTCGGCGCGGATGTTCCTTTTTTTTTAATGGACAGCCCCGCGCTGGCCGAAGGAATCGGCGAACAATTGACTCCATATGGCAAACTTTCTTCGCTGCCAGTGGTACTGGTAGTCCCGGACATCCCTGTCTCCACCGCGGAAGTTTATAAAAGTGTCGATTTGGGATTGACAACCGGCAAAAAATTTTCTAAATTAACTTCTTTTACAGAAGAAACGTATTTTGATGCCGGGATTCATCTGGCCAATGACCTGGAAAGAGTCACTACCGCCTGGCATCCGCGAATAAATAACATCATAAACAGGCTGAAGGCACTGGGTGCCGTCGGGTCTTTAATGTCCGGAAGCGGGCCGGCCGTGTTCGGTCTTTTTGCGAATACAGGCGCGGCTGCCAGAGCCGGTCGGGCCTTTTCAAAAAAATCATCAAATGACGCGGCGGAACGCATATATTTAACCAGAATACTGACCGGGGACGAAGTAACGACGTAATTAGTACCCATTCCTGCAGTTGGGTAAAAATGGCCCATACTGGGGCGTAGTCAAGTGGTAAAGACACAGGATTTTGATTCCTGCATTCGGAGGTTCGAATCCTCCCGCCCCAGCCAGTTATATAATTGAGCGGTCTTGATAACACACACCGGGACTATTATGAAAGCTAACGACTATAAAATTTTTGCCGGTAACGCCCATCCGGAGCTGGCTCAAAAAATATGTGCCTATCTTCAAAAACCCCTGGGTATGGCCAAGGTGTCCCGATTCAGTGACGGTGAAGTCCAGGTGGAAATCAATGAGAATGTCCGGGGACGGGACGTTTTTATTATCCAGCCGACCTGTTCTCCGGTAAATGACAACCTCATTGAACTGCTGCTGATGATAGACGCCCTCAGGCGATCCGCTGTCAGCCGCATCACGGCGGTTATGCCTTACTTTGGATATGCCCGGCAGGACAAAAAAGTCTCTCCGCGGGTACCCATTAGTGCCAAACTGGTGGCTGATCTGCTGACTACCGCCGGCAGCAGCAAAATCATCACCATGGATCTTCATGCCGGCCAGATCCAGGGATTTTTCAATATTCCCGTGGACAACCTTTTTGCCGCTCCGGTCATCATCAAGCATATTCATGACAAGTATGACAACGACGTAGTCATTGTTTCACCCGACGCCGGAGGTGTTGAGCGGGCTCGCGCTTTTGCCAAACGGTTGGACGCCGGCCTGGCCATCATTGACAAGAGACGATCAGCGCCGAACAAGGCCAAGGCCATGGCAGTCATCGGCAAAGTCAAAAACAAAAACGCTATCATCCTGGATGACATGATCGACACCGCCGGCACGCTGACGGAAGCGGCGGCCGCCATCGCCGAGCATGGAGCCCGGGAGGTTCACGCCTGCTGCGTTCATCCGGTTTTGTCGGGACCGGCCATGGACCGCATCGCCAATTCGGCCTTGAAAAGCATCATCGTCACCGACACCATCCCGTTAAGCGAGACAGCGGCCTCCTCTAATCTTATTAAGGTCCTGTCGATATCAGAACTGGTCGGGGAAGCCATTCACCGCAGTTTTACCGGTGATTCGGTCACCTCCCTTTTTATATAATAGAGAATCCGGCAAGTCAGACGAACTTGAAATAAACGAAACAAAATAAAACAGGCCCGCACATGGAAACAAACGCACTTAACGGAAAAAACAGGGTAATTGAAAATACCCCCTCACCCAAGGCCCTGCGACGCCACGGCCTCATGCCCGCCGT
>JAWOCW010000140.1:0-5004 GCA_046483615.1 Desulfosudaceae bacterium | reverse complement strand
ACGCGGACGCCGGGGTTGACATTGACAAGGGTAACGATTTTGTAAAACAAGTCAAAAAACTGGCCGGCCAGACCAGCCGGCGGGGGGTGATGTCCGATATCGGCGGATTCGGCGCTTTTTTCTCGCTGGACACCACTTCTTTAAAAAACCCGGTCCTGGTCAGCGCCACCGATGGGGTCGGCACCAAACTGAAAATAGCTTTCATGACCGGGAAACATGACACCATCGGGATCGACCTGGTGGCCATGAGCGTCAACGATATCGCGGTACAGGGCGCCCGCCCCCTGTTTTTTCTGGATTACTTTTCCTGCGGCCGGCTTGATCTGGAAACGGCCACCGCCGTGGTATCCGGAATCGCCGAAGGCTGTCGCCGGGCGGAATGCGCCCTGATCGGCGGAGAAACCGCAGAAATGCCGGACATGTATCAGCCGGGCGAATATGACCTGGCCGGTTTCGCGGTCGGCGTGACGGATAATGAAAACATCATCGACGGCTCCGATATCCGGGTGGGAGACCAGATTATCGGCATCGCTTCCAACGGGTTGCACAGCAACGGCTTCTCCCTGGTGCGCAAAATCTGCTTTGAACGCCTGGGCTTAAAGCCGGATCAGCACATGGAAGAATTCGGCCGCTGCCTGGGCGAGGAGCTGCTCGCGCCGACCAGGATTTACACGGCCACCATCAAGAATCTTCAAAAATTATTTTCCGTTCACGGCCTGGCCCATATTACCGGAGGCGGCCTGGCCGAGAACCTGGCCCGCGTTCTGCCTAACGGCTGCGTCGCCGACATCGCCAAAGGTTCCTGGGAGGTGCCGCCGATTTTTTCCTTTCTGCAACAGGGCGGCCAGGTCACGGACGAAGAGATGGCCCGGACCTTTAACAACGGCATCGGCCTGGTAGCCGTCGTGCCCGGCGACCAGGCCCGGGATGCCGTGGAAAAAATCCGGGCCCTGGGGGAAACACCTTTTATAATCGGCGAAATATCCGCCGGAAACGACCCGGAAACACGGGTCAGATGGCGCTAAAAATTATGACACCTTTATCTCCAACCTTCTGGTGGAAAGCCTTCCGGCAAAAATTTACGGCCTGGATGAAGGCCATTGAAAAGGCCCAGCAGCAGAATCAGGGCTGCCGCTCCTGAACGGTGATCAGGAACGCGCCCGGGCGGCGCGACAAAAAATAAACAGGCCGGAACTTTTCCCCATGAATATCCTCGGCATCGAATCTTCCTGCGACGAAACCGCTGCCGCGGTGGTGGCTGACGGCAGAATCGTTCTTTCCTCGGTGGTCTCCTCGCAGGTCTCGACCCACCGACCTTATGGCGGGGTTGTGCCGGAGCTGGCCGCCCGCAAACACATTGAAAATATTCTGCCGGTGGTTAACCGGGCCCTGGAAGAGGCCGGCCTGGACATGCGGGATATTGAGGCCGTGGCCGCCACCCAGGGGCCGGGGCTGGTCGGCGCCCTGCTGGTGGGATTTTCTTTTGCCAAGGCCCTGGCGTTCGCCCGGGGCCTGCCCCTGGTCGGCGTCAATCACCTGGACGGCCACCTGGCCTCGGCTTTTCTGTCCGACACCCCTCCCGCCCTGCCCTGCGTGGCCCTGCTGGCTTCCGGCGGCCACACCGCCGTTTACCACGTCACTTCCCGGACGACAGCGACCCTGCTGGGCCAGACCCGGGATGACGCCGCCGGCGAGGCCTTTGACAAAGTGGCTAAAATGATGGGGCTGGGTTATCCCGGCGGGGAAGTCATCAGCCGGCGGGCTGCCGCCGGAGACCCGAAAAAAATCGCCTTCAGCCGGCCCTACCTGGACAAGGACAAGTTCGACTTCAGCTTCAGCGGCATTAAAACAGCGGCCGCCCGTCACATCCAGGCGATGGCCGGCACCGACCCGGCGGCCGGTGACGACATAGCCGCCGGTTTTCAGGAGGCAGTGGCGGACGTGCTCTGCCACAAGCTGATTCACGCCGCCGAGGTCAAGCAATGCCGGGATATCGTTTTTGTCGGCGGAGTGGCGGCCAATCTGCGTATCAGGGAAAAAATATCCGCCCGGGCCGCCCGGGCCGGGTTACGCCTGCATGTTCCCCCGCTGGAGTACTGCGGCGACAACGCCGCCATGATCGCGGCGGCCGGTTTTTTCAGGTTGGCGGCATCCGGCCGCCAGGCACCGTTTCTGGACAAGGACGTTTATTCCCGAAACCCCGGCCCGAATCACCATTGTTCAGAATAAAAGTCCGGCGGTCTCGGAGGAAGTGGTTTTTATTCGCACCTGGCCCCTTTTGGGGGCCGGTCACAATCAATCGGGAAATTGCCGTCCCAGATACCGCTTTTTCAACTCCAGGATCCGCCGCGCCGAGGCGACGGCCTCTTTTCGACCGGCGGCCGAAGCCTTAATCCGGTTTAAAAAAGCGTCGCGGGCCTGCTCCCGGGACGGGTGAACGCCGCAGACCAGGGCCAGGTCGATCCCGGCCCGGCTGACCCGATCAATGGCGGTCTCCAGGGAATAGTGCTTGGCAATGGCGCCCATGTCCAGGTCGTCAGTCATGACCACCCCGGCAAATCCCAGTTGCTCTCTCAGGATATCCCGGGCAATCCTGACCGAGAGGCTGGCCGGAAAATCCTCATCCAGATAGGTGTACCTGATATGGGAAAGCATGATGCCGGCCACGTCATGGGCGATGGCGGCCTTGAAGGGCAGCAGATCGACCTCGGCTAACACCTCGGGATTGGCGTCCAGTTCCGGCTGATCCAGGTGGGAATCGGTGGTAGTACGGCCGATACCCGGAAAATGCTTGGCCACCGCCATGACCCCCCCGGCCTGAAGGCCGGCGATGATCCGGACGCCCAGGCGGGCCACCTGTTCGGCATTGCCGGGCAGGGCCCGTTGTTTCATGATACTGCGCCGGCACCCGCCGGCCACGTCCAGCACCGGCGCCAGGTTCATGTTAACTCCGACATGGCTCAATTCCACGGCCGTAATTTCGGCGAACCGGTCCGCCTGGGAGTCCTCCTGGATATGATCATTTCCGGGAAAAAGAGTAAACGGCTCCTTGAGCCGGGCCACCGTGCCGCCTTCCTGGTCCATGGCCACGATCAGCGGCGGCAGACCGCAATCCGCGGCGCAGGCCTGGGCCCGGGCGCACATGTGCCTGATATCGTCCGGACCGGCCAGATTCCTGGCAAAAAGCACTATCCCGGCCACCCGCAGCGTTTCTATAAGGTAGCGCAGGTCGTCATTAAATTCATCCCCTTCAAAACCGGCCAGCAGTCTTTGTCCGGCCAGGGTTTCCTCGGAAAAATCCGCGGGATTCATAAAGCCACCTTTCCTCGGCAGGGCCTTTTTTCATTGATTGCGCCGGTAATGGGCGATCTGACGGGAGATGGCGATCAACTCCCCGGTTTCGTCCCACAACTGGCCGTCTTCTTCCACGATACCATTATTAATAAAAGAGGACCGGAAGACCGCCTTCAGCCACCGGGATTGAGGCATATTCCGGATATTGACCGACATCTCGATGGTCGGCACCCAGGCCACCATGCCGTGGCTGGCCAGAACCGGCGGCGGGAAAGAATCAGCCGCCAGCAGAATGGCCGCCGGATCAAAATCGCGCTCCTCCCGGAAACTGATCCAGCCCCGGAATTCGGATTTTTCCGCCAGGGCGCCGCCGGATAAGCACCCGGCGCAGTCCGGATCAAGGCGGACATCCATTTGCTCAAACAGGGTGTAGGCGGGGAAACCGGGGAAGCTGAAACATTTTTCACGGGCGGCCATTTCCGGAGGCGGCAGTTCATACCGTTTTTCGGCTTCCGCCTGGCGGTCAATCATGGTGCCCAGCACCCGGATCTTTGCCTGGCCTTCCTGGAGGAGTTCCGCTTGCCAGCGCTCAAAACTCCGGGAGGAGCCCAGGCGGCTGGTCTTTATTTCGGCCGGACCCGGGCGGCAGCGGGCGATGAAATTGGCCGTGATAATGGCCGGCCAGGGCTTGTCACTCCTGATCCGCACGGCTTCAGCCAGCAAGGCCATCAGGTAGCCGCCGTCGGGATTGTCGTTAATGGACCAGCGCGGAGAGATTTCCGCGCCGAACGTCCCGGCCGGACCGGCCGACAGGGCAATGTCATTGTCAAACTGGGTCATTTTCCACCGATTCCATTAACATTTTTCTGTTTTTACGAAGCCATCAAGATGGATACTCATACCATTTTCCGGGCTTGCTTGACAAGACTCCGCCCGAATAAAAGCGCCCGGTAAAAACAACGGATAAAAGCACTGAATAAAAAAAATCATTGAAAGCCTGTCTGATTTTGATAAGTATTGTTTTTTAACCGCGGTAACCGGCAGACTCTCGACCGGGAAAGGAAATACCATGGGTGGCATATTTGGTTGCGCTTCCACCGTCAACTGCGTTTCCGACCTGTTTTACGGAACGGACTACCTGTCTCATCTGGGTACCCGCCGGGGCGGCATGGCAGTTTGGGGTGACAACGGCATTGCCCGTAAAATTCACAGCCTGGAGAGCTCTTATTTCAGAACGAAATTTGAAGCTGACCTGAATGACTTAAGCGGCAATACCGGCATCGGCGTCATCAGCGACAACGAGGATCAGCCCATCCTGGTCAAGTCGCATCTGGGCACCTTTGGGCTGGTGACCGTGTCCAGGATAAACAACCTGGAAGAACTATGGCCGCGGAGCTGTCCCACCGGAGATCTTTTTCCGAGCTGAGCCCTCTGGGTATCAACCCCACCGAACTGGTGGCCATGCTGATTTGTCAAAAAGGCTCGCTGGAAGAAGGCATTGTTAACGCCCAGAATTCCATCCAGGGCTCCTGTTCCCTGCTGCTGCTGACCGAAAACGGCATTTACGCCGCCCGGGACCGCCTGGGCCGCACCCCCCTTACCATCGGGCGCCGGGGCGACGCCATGGCCCTGTCATGCGAATCCTGCGCCTTTCCCAACCTGGGTTATGAGACCGACCGCGATATCGGCCCCGGTGAAGTCATCCGGGTT
>JAWOCW010000038.1:0-9133 GCA_046483615.1 Desulfosudaceae bacterium | reverse complement strand
AAATATCCGGGATAGCGATAGGAATTTCGATATGGCAACAAGATATCCAAGGTGGCAAAAAGCGACGATCAAACGGGTAATGCCTGAACGGCGTGTGTTAATGCTGAGTGGGCCCAGACAAAGCGGGAAAACCACACTTGCGCGCGAACTGGAATCAGATCAGACAGAATACCGCACACTTGATGATGATACTCTCAGGGAGGCTGCTGAAAATGACCCACAGGGATTCATCAAGCTCAGGACCAAAACATTAATTATTGATGAAGTACAACTGGTCCCATCTCTGCTTCCGGCAATTAAAAAAGCCGTTGACGACGACACCCGTCCTGGCCAGTATCTGTTAACAGGTTCGGCCAATATTCAATCGCTTCCTACAGTTAGAGAATCACTCGCCGGACGGATTGCCAACATCCGATTGCGCCCCCTTTCAAATGGAGAAATAAAGAAAGTTGCCCCACAATTTATAGAATCAGCTTTCCAACAATCGTTCTCGAAAAGTCGCACCAACTATGATCGTGATGCCCTTCTGGAAATTGCTTTCAGGGGTGGTTTCCCGGAACCAATGACGCTTCAGGGCCGTAGCAGAAAACGATGGCACACAGACTATGTTAGCGCAATTCTGGAAAGGGATCTTAAGGAAGTTACCAGGATTCACCGAAAAAACGCCATGAGGGAGCTGGTAGACATTCTCGCTTCATGGTCAGGAAAATTTATGGACATTTCCGCCATAGGGGCCGGCCTGTCCATCCAGCGCGCTACCATAGAAAGCTACATTAACGCCTTAGAAGCTCTTTTTCTGGTTGAACGGGTACATCCCTGGATAAAAACAGACTACGCACGGGTCGGTAAACAGAGCAAACTCTTCATGGCCGACAGTGGCCTGATGGCGTCCCTTCTAAAATGGAAAACAGATCAGGTACGCCTGGATTCCGACCGTTCCGGCAAGCTGATAGAGACATTTGCCTTCAACGAGATAATGGCGCAAATCGATGCCGGAGATGGCCGCTACGAACTGTTTCATTATCGTGACCGGGAAAAACGCGAAATAGATTTTTTGATAGAAAGAGAAGATAATGCCTTGCTCGGTATAGAGGTCAAGGCTGGATCAGCTATCGGCAAAAACGATTTCAAACATATGACGTGGTTCCGGAATAATTTAGCGAGGACCCAAAAATTTATAGGTATCATACTTTATACAGGCACAACCCCGGTCTCTTTTGGCAATAATTTGTGGGCCGTTCCTTTCTGTCTCCTATGGTCTTAGCCCGGATATTTCACGAGTCGATTTGGGCGCAGCTGCAAGGCGGCCGATATGAAGCTGTAGTAATCTACTGCGAATATCGGCCAACGAAGCAGATGGAGCCAGGGGCTCGGGTCCAAGGTGACTTGCCCGCAGGGTGAAATTTTTTGATATAAAATCGCCTTTATTCCGCAAATCCAAGATGACAATTTGTATTTATGGAATGACTGCTAAATCAATTGTAATTAATTGAAATAATCCAATAAATAGATATTTTTCAAAAAATTCATGAAATATTCGGGCTAAAAGCTATGAAAAAAATCAAAAGCGCAACCACAGCTTGCAACCAAGAAAACCGCAATCCGTATAGAACTGGTCGGGGCGGCAGGATTTGAACCTGCGGCTCCCTGCTCCCAAAGCAGGTGCGCTACCAGACTGCGCCACGCCCCGAATGATGGTGGGAAGGTTGGCCCAAACTTTGAACGGACGCTTTTGAACGAACGCTTACGACCGCCTCAAGCTCGAACCAATTTGTTTTTGTAGCACACCGTTTAATAGAAAACAAGCTTTGCGGTTGAGCTTTAATTTTTTACCCGGCCGTCAAGGGTCGGACTTTTCGGGAATTAAATCTTCCAGTCGACCGGAAGAATCAAGCTGGTCCACCACCCGGGCAATGGCGTCAGCCAGTTTTGTTAAAAAAACGGATTTAAACTCTTCTGTTCCGGGTGACCAGGCCGGCGGCAGGCTGATTTCAATCATCATGGCCGGCATGTCAGCGCCCTCCAGCACCGCCAGCCGGGCTTCGGTTACCCGGCAGGAGACTTCCGGAATTTCATCCAGAAATGTCCCGGTCAGACGGGCGGCCCTTTTGCTGAAGGCCTGATGATCATTATGAAGCGTTTCCCAGCGAAGAAACTTTCGGCCCGGTCCAGCGGCAGCCTCATGTGATCCGGCCGAAACAAGACTCTCCTCAGCCGGGAACTGCTGAGATGCTCCTGATTTTTCAAGATAACTGACGGTCAGACGAAAAGGAGGACCGGATTTGCCAGGTACCGCGTGAATGGAAACATAAACATCAGCCCCGGCCTGGTTGGCCTTGGCCACCCGCTCAATATTTTTCAGGGAATAATCGCCGGTCCGGGTAAAAACTATCCGATGGAGCGGTCGCAGTCGAGCGGCCAGCTCCCGGGACAGGGCCAGGTTGATATCCTTTTCAACCAGGTCATGGTTGCCGGCCCCGGTATCATAGCCGCCATGACCGGGATCAATGGCAACAATCCCGGCGGTGGCGAGTCCGGCGACCCCATTACCCGAAAAAATCAATAACAACAGCACCAGGCTCAGCCCGGACCGGAAAACCTGACCTGTCCGATAAGATTGCTTCATTAATCCCATAGCACTTGTCTCGATGTCTCATTTATTCTTGACACAAATTACCGGTTGACTTTACATTAATCTGACTTTACCCTGTAAAACAAGAATTAATCAGGCTTTAACCCTTATATTTCATGATTTTTAATGATTTTGAAGCCCAATTTTCAATACTTTTTTGATTTTTGTCAAAGAATGATTATGTTCTGACAAATTAAAAACGGGATTGACAGCTTTATAAAAATCCCGTTTAAAGTGGTTTCGAATAAGAATACGGTTGATTTGCTCGGTAATGAGGTTGCCTCCGAAGAATTTTTACAAATATGTTCGATATTAATGGCATAATTATTGTATATATTCTAAAACAGTTAAAAAAGAGGTAAACGACCTTAACGCGAAAGACCCGGACTACAGGCGAGAGTGGCGGAATTGGTAGACGCACTGGACTTAGGATCCAGCTCTGGAAACAGAGTGGGAGTTCAAGTCTCCCCTCTCGCACCATGCTGCCCCGGATTTTTCAGGAATTATTTTTAATATTCAATAAATGATGTTTTCATACAGTATTTAAAAATTGATAAAAATATAAATAATTGGAGGTAAGTAATTAACATGCAGGTTACTGTCGAAGACCAGAGTGACATTAAAAAGAAACTTCACATTGAGATTCCGGAAGAAACCGTTACCAGAAAACTGGACGATTCTTACCGGGAACTTAAGAAAAACGCCCGGATTAAAGGCTTTCGTCCCGGTAAGGCACCGGTATCGATGCTGAAACGCCTTTACCAGGATAAGGTTCACGCTGATGTGGCCATCGCCCTGATCCAGGAATCTCTTCCCGAAGCAGTCAAGGAAAAAGAGCTCAACATCATTGGAGAACCGGATATTGATCCGCCGGAATTAAAAGAGCAAGAAGCCTTTACCTATAACGCCACGGTGGAAGTAAAACCGGAACTGGACGACCTTGATTACGGCGGCCTGACCCTGAAAAAGACCCTGTACCAGGCCAGCCAGGAGGAGATAGACAATCAGATTGAAATGTTGCGCAAGAACCTGGCCGAGGAACAGGATGTCGCCGAAGACCGGCCGGCCGCGGAAGGTGACATCGTCCATATAAAATACAGCAGCACCCTGGAGGGTGAGCCCTGCGAGGCCTTTCCGGAAACCGACGACTTCAAGATGACCATTGGCAAACCGGGCATCACCAAAGAGTTTGACGAGCAGTTGATCGGACTTCGGCCCGGGGAAGAGAAATCCTTTGAAATCAAGTTACCGGATGATTATGGCGACGCCGGCGTGGCCGGCAAAACAGTGGCCTTTACGGTCACCTTGAACTCCTTGAAGGAAGAACTGCTGCCGGAAGTAAACGATGAGATGGCCGGCAAGCTGGGACAGTTTGACTCGGTGGACCAGCTTCGGGAAGAAATCCGCCGGCATCTTCAGGAAGGTTACGATAAAAGGCGCGAACAGGAGATTCATGAACAGGTATTCGAAGCCCTGCTGGAAAAAAGCGACTTCGACGTCCCGGAAACCATGATCAGGCACGAACTGGACGGCATTATCCAGGAGATTGAACGCACCTATTCCAGCTACAACTTATCCCTGGAAATGACGGGCCAGACCCATGAATCGCTGCGGGAACAATACCGGGATACCGCCATCAAGCAGGCCAAGCGCCATATCATCCTGAATAAAATCATAGAACAGGAAAAACTGGAAGTAACCGAGGAAGAACTTCAGGGCGGCTTCCAGGAAATGGCCGCGGCCATGCAGCAGCCGGTGGAAATGATAAAACAATTTTACCAGGAAAGACCGGAGCAGATCGAAGCTTTGCGGTATTCCCTGCTGGAAAAAGCGGCCATGAATAAAATTATCGAAAGCAGCACCATGGAAGAAGTAGAACCCGACACTGACAACACGGCTGAATAAATCCGCCAACGCCTGAAGGAGGTCTTAAATTGCCTTTAATACCAATGGTCATCGAGCAAACCAGCCGGGGGGAACGTTCCTTTGATATTTACTCCAGGCTGCTCAAAGACAGAATCATCTTTGTCGGCACTACCATTGATGACGACACGGCCAACCTGTTAATCGCGCAATTGCTTTTTCTGGAATCGGAAGATCCGGATAAGGATATTAATTTTTACATAAATTCGCCCGGCGGCAAAGTTACCGCCGGAATGGCGATTTACGACACCATGCAGTACATAAAACCGGACATCGCCACGGTATGTATCGGCCAGGCAGCCAGCATGGGAGCCTTTCTGCTGGCAGCCGGCGCCAAGAAAAAAAGGTTTTCGCTGCCCAATTCCAGGGTCATGATCCACCAGCCCATGGGCGGAGCCCAGGGACAGGCCTCGGACGTGGCCATCCAGGCCAAAGAAATCCTGAAAATGAAAGACACCCTGAATCATATTCTGGCGCATCATACCGGTCAGAAATTAGAGCGGATCCAGGAAGACACTGACCGCGACTTTTTCATGTCCGGGGAAGAAGCCCGTGATTACGGCATCATTGATCATGTCATCACCGATCGAAACGATCTTGATAATCTGGATCAATCCGGGGAGGAATAAACATGACCAAACAAAATGAGGGTAATGACAAGCTGATCTGCTCGTTCTGCGGCAAAAGCCAGAAACAGGTAAAAAAGCTTATCGCCGGCCCGGCTGTGTATATATGTGACGAATGCATCAATTTATGCAGTGAAATCATTGCCGAAGAATATGAAAAAGAGGCCGAGAGCTCCCAGGAACTGCTGACTCCCAGGGAGATCAAAGTTCTTCTGGACGATTACGTGATTGAACAGGATCTGGCCAAAAAGATCCTTTCGGTGGCGGTTTATAATCATTACAAGCGGCTGGAGTCAGCAATCAAGACCGATGACGTGGAAATTCAGAAGAGCAATATTCTGCTCATCGGACCGACCGGTTGCGGTAAAACCCTGCTGGCCCAGACCCTGGCCAGATTCTTGAACGTGCCCTTTACTATCGCCGATGCCACCACCCTGACCGAAGCCGGTTACGTCGGGGAAGACGTGGAAAACATCATTCTGACGCTGCTGCAAAACGCCGATTACGACGTGGAAAAAGCCGAGCGCGGTATTGTTTACGTGGACGAAATCGACAAAATCGCCCAACGGACCGACAATCCCTCCATTACCCGGGATGTCTCCGGCGAAGGGGTGCAGCAGGCGCTTCTTAAAATCATGGAAGGCACCACCGCCAGCGTGCCGCCCAAAGGCGGACGCAAGCATCCCCAGCAGGATTTTGTCAAGGTCGACACCACCAACATCCTCTTTATCTGCGGCGGCACCTTTACCGGCCTGGACAAGATTATCGAACGCCGCCTGGGAGAAAAGACCATCGGCTTCAGCGGGCGGGTGACTTCCAGCAAGGAAAAAGACCTCAGCGAAGTGCTGCGGATGGTGGAAACCGAAGACCTGGTCCGGTTCGGGCTGATCCCCGAATTTCTGGGCCGTCTGCCCATCACCAGTACCCTGGACGAGTTGAGCCAGGAGTCCCTGATCAAGATATTGACCGAACCCAAAAACGCCCTGGTCAAACAATTCCAGAAACTGTTTGAAATTGAAGGGGTCAACCTGAGATTCACGGACAGCGCCCTGTCAACCATTGCCGAAGTGGCCATGAAAAGAAAATCCGGCGCCAGGGGATTGAGGTCCATTCTGGAAAAAAGCATGACCAACATCATGTATGATCTGCCCTCACAGACCGGGATCAAGGAATGCGTCGTTAACGAAGAGGTCATTAAAAACAAGGAAGAGCCCATCCTGCTGTATGAACATGAGGATAAGCAGGTCCAGGCCTGATCCACATATTTACGAATATTTTTAACGAATGATAGCTTTACCAAAAATTTTCAAACAAAAAAATACTATGTCATCTAATCTGAATCTGCCACTGCTGCCGTTACGGGATATCGTCGTCTTCCCGCACATGGTCGTGCCTCTTTTTATCGGCCGGGAAAAATCCATTAATGCCCTTACCCACGCCATGGAAGGGGATAAAAAAATATTTCTGGCCATTCAGGACACCCCTGATATTGACGAACCCGGCCCCAGGCAGATCAAAACCATCGGTACCATCGGTTCTGTTCTGCAGATACTGCGCCTCTCTGACGGTACAGTCAAGGCACTGGTGGAAGGTCATATCCGGGGCAGTATCAACGACTTTATCTCCCGGGATGATTTTTTCCAGGTTTCCCTGTCCCCCCTGGAAGAAACCGGACCGACCCCGGCCCAGCAGGAAGCTCTGCTGCGAACGGTGAGCGAGACTTTTGACCAGTATGCCCGGCAGAACAAAAAAAGCATTTCCGAAGAAACCGTGGCCAACATTGCCGGCATCACCTCGCCTTCCCAACTGGCCGATACCATTGCCGCTCATGTTCCCCTGAAAATAGACAAAAAACAGCGGCTCCTGGAATTGACCGACATTAAGGAGAGGCTGACCGAGTTGACCGGAATGCTGGCCTCGGAAATGGAAATTTCCAGCGTGGAAAAGCGCATCAAAGAACGCGTTAAGGAACAGATGGAAAAGAACCAGAAGAATTATTACCTTAACGAACAGATGCGGGCCATCAAAAAAGAGATCGGCAGCGAGAACGGTGAGGCTGACGAGCTGGATGAGCTGGAAAAGAAGATCCGGCGCAAAAAAATGTCCCGGGAAGGTAAGAATAAAGCCCAGGAAGAGCTCAAAAAACTTCGCAGCACCACCCCCATGTCGGCCGAAGCCACGGTTATCCGCAACTATATTGACTGGCTCATCAGCCTGCCCTGGAATAATAAAAGCAAGGTTCGCCTGAACATCGAAGAGGCGGAAAACATTTTAAACGAGGATCATTACGGCCTGCAAAAACCCAAGGAACGCATTCTGGAATACCTGGCCGTGCAGTCACTGGTGAAAAAAGTCAAAGGCCCCATCCTCTGTCTGGTGGGACCGCCCGGCGTCGGCAAAACCTCGCTGGCGCGATCAGTGGCCCGGGCCACCGGCCGCAAATTCATTCGCGTCTCCCTGGGCGGCGTCCGGGACGAAGCCGAAATACGGGGCCACCGGCGGACCTATATCGGCTCCATGCCCGGAAAAATAATTCAGGCCCTGAAAAAGTCCAATGTCAACAACCCGGTTTTCTGCCTGGACGAGGTGGACAAGATGAGCATGGACTTCCGGGGCGATCCCTCGGCAGCCCTGCTGGAAGTTCTTGATCCGGAGCAGAACTACGCCTTCAGTGATCATTACCTGGACGTGGACTACGACCTGTCGCACATCCTCTTTATTACCACCGCCAATACCCTGGAAAGTATTCCCCTGCCGTTGCAGGACCGCATGGAAATTATCAAGCTGCCCGGCTATACCGAACATGAAAAGTACAACATCGCCACCAATTTTTTGATTCCCAAGCAGATCACGGCCAATGGCGTGGAGGATTATAATATCAATTTTTCCAAAAACGCCCTGTATAACATAATCCAGTTTTATACCCGGGAAGCCGGGGTCAGAAATCTGGAACGCGAAATTTCCACTATCTGTCGAAAAATCGCCCGTGAAATAACTACTTCCAACGGTCATGCCTCCTACCGGGTAACCACCAAATCCGTGGCCAAATATCTGGGCCCGGCCCAGTTCCGGCACGGCCAGATCGAGGAGAACAATTATGTCGGGCTGGTAACCGGCCTGGCCTGGACCCAGGTCGGCGGGGAACTGCTCAACATCGAAACCGTCATCATGCCCGGTAAAGGAGAACTGACCATCACCGGCAAGCTGGGCGACGTCATGAAGGAATCGGCCCAGGCCGCCCTTAGTTACGTGCGTTCTCGTTCCGACGTACTCAAGCTGGAAAGTGATTTTTACAAGAACCTGGATATTCACATTCACGTCCCGGAAGGCGCCATTCCCAAGGACGGCCCTTCAGCGGGAGTTTCCATGTGTGCCTCCCTGGTATCGGCTCTGACCCAGACGCCTGTTTACAAAGACCTGGCCATGACCGGCGAAATAACCCTCCGCGGACGGGTGCTTCCCGTGGGCGGCATCCGTGACAAAATCCTGGCGGCTCATCGCAGCGGCATCAACCGGGTCATTATACCCAAAGAATGCGAAAAGGACCTGGTCGATATCCCGGCCTCCATAACCAGAAAAATCGAAATTATCCTGTCCGAACACATGGATGAAATTCTGGCCCGGGCCTTGAAATCCGAGGAAATCCCCCTGCCCGTTGAAAATGGCGGCCTGCTTGAGGCCGCCAAACCGGAAGAGGCTTCCTCCGATCACCGCCGGCCGGGTCAGCCGGCACAATAAAAATCGTGCCCGCGACTTCGATTTTGCCTTGACTTTGGGACAAGGCGTTGCTAAATAGAGGATTCTTATATGTCAGTGTTTGCTTTGCTGACGCTGACATATAGCGCCGAACAGGGCGGGTAGCTCAGTTGGGAGAGCATCGGCCTTACAAGCCGAGGGTCACAGGTTCAAGCCCTGTTCCGCCCACCAGTTTTATGTTTTGTTCGGGGGTGTA
>JAWOCW010000032.1:0-3795 GCA_046483615.1 Desulfosudaceae bacterium | reverse complement strand
CGCGGACATCCCTGGAGCCGCCTCCGCGGAGGCCTGCCCGGCGACTCCGATTCTCCTGATGTCAGAGAGAAAAACTTTCACCAGGCCATTATTATTACGGGGGCATAGCCCGGATATTTCATGAAATATTCGGGATAGAGGTCCGGGTAAATTCGGGTAGATCCGCCGCGGGTTGACGAGGTTGTTTTATGACACGGGAAAAAGAGCCGGGTTTTGTTCATCTGCATGTTCACACCGAATACAGTTTGCTGGACGGTATCATTCGCATCAAAGCCTTGGTAGAACGGGCCGCCTCCCTGGGTATGCGGGCGGTGGCCATGACCGATCACGGCAACATGTTCGGGGCTGTCAATTTTTATAAAGCGGCGGTCGACAAGGGCATTCGCCCGATCATCGGCTGTGAGTTCTACCTGGCGCCGCGGACCATTGCCGACAAAACGCCGCGAGACCACGACGGGATGGCCCACCTGGTTCTGCTGGCGGAAAACATGGACGGCTATCACAATCTGTGCAAGCTGGCCTCGGTCGCGGTCCTGGAAGGTTTTTATCACAAGCCCCGCATTGACAAGGATCTTTTGTCCCGGTACAGCTCCGGCCTGATCGGTTTGTCCGCCTGTCTCAAAGGAGAGATCCCGCAGTTGTTAAGCGCGGGCAGGACGGACGAGGCGGATGCTGCCGCTCAATGGTACAGCCGGACTCTGGGAGAGAATAATTTTTATCTGGAAATACAGAATAACGGCATTCCGGCTCAAAAAGAAATAAATGACGCCCTGGCCGACATGAGCAACCGGCTGGACCTGCCGCTGGTGGGTACCAACGACTGTCACTACCTGGATGAAAGTGACAGCAGCGTTCACGAATTATCTCTGTGCCTGCAGACCGGTAAAACCATAAACGATCCGAGCCGCTTCCGGTTCGAAACCAATCAGCTGAATTTCAAATCCGGACGGGAGATGGTTGATTTTCTGGCTCCTTTTCCCGGGGCGGCCGAAAATACCGTGGCCATCGCCGAGCGCTGCAATCTGGAATTTGATTTTAAGACCCTTCATTTTCCCCAGTTTGAAACACCCCCCGGCCAGACTATCGCGGAACTGTTCGCAGACAAAGTCAGGCAGGGCTTTGAGCGGCGTCTTCAACTGATTAAGCGCAAAAAAGAAGATGTCGATGAATCGGTCTACCGGGAGCGGCTGGATTATGAAATCGGTGTCATCAATCAAATGGAGTTTCCGGGTTATTTTCTGATTGTGGGCGATTTTATCGAATATGCCCGCGACAACAATATTCCGATAGGGCCCGGCCGGGGCTCGGCCGCGGGCAGCCTCGTCTCCTACTGCCTGGGCATCACCGATCTGGACCCTATTGAACACGGCCTGCTCTTTGAACGGTTTTTAAACCCGGAGCGGAAAAGCATGCCGGATATCGACGTCGATATCTGCATCAACGGCCGGGAAAAGGTTTATCACTACCTGGTCGAAAAATACGGCGGCCATGATTATGTGGCTCATATCATCACTTTCGGCTCCATGAAGAGCCGGGGCGCCATCAGGGACGTGGGCCGGGTACTGGATATTCCCCTGTTCGAGGTGGATAAAATCGCCAAGATGGTTCCTCTTGACAGTGAAAACCTGGCTGACGCCTTGAAAAAAGAACCGGAATTGAAGAAATTGATCAACTCCCGGTCCGATTTCCAGGAGCTGATGAAAGCCAGCCAGCTGCTGGAAGGGCTTCCCCGGCATGTGTCCACCCACGCCGCCGGGGTTGTTATCGGTGACAAACCCCTGGTCTCTTACCTGCCCCTGTACTCCGACAATCAGGGCGAAGTGCTGACCCAGTACGACATGAAGTGCGTCGAAAATATCGGCCTGGTCAAGCTGGATCTGCTGGGCTTGCGTAACCTGACGGTCATTAATGACACCCTGGGTTTGCTGGAGGAACAGGGCCAGGTACCGCCGGATCTGTCCCGTATTGATCTGCATGACGAAAAAACCTATCAGCTGCTTTGCCAGGGCGATACTACCGGCGTGTTTCAACTGGAAAGCTCCGGCATGAAGGAATTGCTGGTTAAGATGAAACCGGCGGTTTTTTCCGACATCGTCGCCCTGGTCGCCCTCTACCGTCCCGGTCCGCTGGGCAGCAACATGGTAAATGATTTTGTGGCCAGAAAACACGGCCGGGAAAAGGTGACTTATCTGTTGCCCCAACTGGAACCGATTTTAAAAGAGACCTACGGGGTTATTCTTTACCAGGAGCAGGTCATGGAAATCGCCCGGGTGGTGGCCGGTTATTCCATGGGCACCGCCGATGATCTGCGCAAGGCCATGGGCAAGAAGATCGCGGCCATGATGGCCGAACACCGGGAATATTTTATCGAAGGAGCCCAGGCCAACCATATTGATAAGAACGACGCCCTGAAATTGTACGAGCAGATCGAGTTTTTCGGCGGTTACGGATTCAACAAGTCTCACAGCGCCGCCTATGCCCTGATCGCCTACCAGACGGCCTATCTGAAAGCCAATTTCCCGGTGGAATACATGGCGGCTTTGCTGACCAGCGCCATGGTCAATTCGGATAATGTCGTTAAATTTATCGCTGAATGCCGGATTGCCGGGATTGAAATTTTGCCGCCGGATATCAATGAAAGTCACAAAAAATTTACCGTTACTGAAGGCTGCATCCGCTTCGGGCTGCTGGCGGTCAAAAATGTGGGCGAAGCCGCCATTGAAGCCATGCTGGAAGAACGGGACCGGAACGGCGCCTTTGACTCCCTGTTTGATTTCTGTGAACGGGTCAGCCTGTTCAAAGTGAATAAGAAGGTTCTGGAAAGCCTGATCAAGTGTGGAGCTTTTGATTCCACCGGAGCGGCTCGTTCACAGATGATGGCGGTGCTGGAAGACGCCCTGGCCCACGGACAGACCATTCAGAAGGAAAAGGCCGACTCGCAGATGAGCCTGTTTGATATGAGCGAGTCCATGATGTCCATGAACGCCCCGACTCTGCCCGAAATCGAGGAGTGGGAAAAAAAGCAGCGGCTCTCCTTTGAAAAGGAGGCCCTGGGTTTTTACGTTACCGGCCATCCCCTTTCGGAATACCGGGACACTTTTAAAAAGTACGCCAACGCGGATTCCATGACGGTGCAGGACAAAAAGGACAAGGACCGGGTTATCATCGGCGGGAGCATTGCCGCTGTCAAGCGCAAGCGCACTAAAACCGATAAGCAGATGGCCACCTTCACCCTGGAGGACGGCTATGGCTCTCTGGAAACGGTTGTTTTCCCGCTTGTCTTCGAGATGGTTGAGCAGCTGCTGGTGGACGACGCGGTGGTTTTTGTGGAAGGTTCCCTGGAAAAATCGGAAACGGCGGTTTCTCTTCACGCCGACCGGGTAGTACCCCTGGAAAAGGCCGAAGAAGCATGGCAGCCGAGCCTGCATTGTTTGATTGATGAACGGGTTACCGACAGCGACACTCTGCGGCAGTTAAAATCAATACTGGCGGAGCATCCCGGCGCCTGCCAGGGCTTTCTTCATTTGACTGTCTCGGGCAATGGCAGCACCCTGATCTCTCTGCCGGAAAATTTACGGGTCGATGCCGGCGCCGCGCTGGCTGACCAGATTGAGGCGCTGTTGGGATATCCGGCTGTAAGCACCCGTTGCCGTTTTTTACCCCATTTGTCAGCCCCGGGCAGGGTCCGGCAACGGTTGCTTACAGCCGGATATCCCAACAGCGCCTCAATCTGGTCGGCCAGCGCGGCGCCGGGATCAACCCGTAAATTTTCCGGCAGAGAGATCAGGGTGCTGC
>JAWOCW010000352.1:0-3123 GCA_046483615.1 Desulfosudaceae bacterium | reverse complement strand
CCCATGTGGTAGCCGTAAAAAATTTCATATAAACCGTCAAAGACCATCAGGTCGTAGATATCACCCGTGCCGGTCAGCTCCATGCGGTGCCCCCAGCGGGCTTTCGGCAGGGCCATTGGCGCCAGGCTCATGCTTTCCTGGCCGCCGGCGACGATGACGTCGGCCTGGCCGGCCATGATGGAGGCGGCCCCGGTGGCGATGGCTTTCAGGCCGGAACCGCAGATCTTGTTGACGGTTACGGCCGGTGTTTCCTTGGGGAAACCGGCGCCGATCATGGCCTGGCGGGCGGTGTTCTGGCCCTGGCCGGCCTGCAGGACGTTGCCCATGACGACTTCGTCGATGACTATCGGGCTGGCCGAGTCATCCCAGTCGGCCGCTTCTTTTTCTATTTCTGTCAGGCCCTTGTCCCTGAGTTTGTCCGGGACGCCGGCTTTCATCAGGTCGCTGACCACCGGCCGGAAACCGGATTTTTTCAGCAGAGCTTTCATGACGATGGTGCCCAGTTCTACCACCGGCACGGTTTTCAGGGAACCGCCAAAGGCGCCGATGGCTGTTCTAACGCCGTCAACAATGACTACTTCTCGCATTTATTCTCTCCTTATATATCTTGTTCCATGGTTATTTTTAAAAACAGTTCCTCCAGCTGGGCCTTGTCCGCGGTCGAGGGAGCGTCCGTCAACAGGCAGGACGCTTTTTGCGTCTTGGGAAAGGCGATGACGTTGCGGATGGAGTCTTCGTCGCGCAGCAGCATGATGAGGCGGTCAAAACCAAAGGCGATGCCGCCGTGGGGCGGGGCGCCGGATTCCAGGGCTTCCAGCAGAAACCCGAATTTGTCTTTATATTCCTCCGGGGCCAGGCCCAGGGCGGCAAACATTTTTTCCTGGAGCTGGCGCTGGTGAATACGGATGCTGCCCCCGCCTATCTCGACCCCGTTTAAAACCAGGTCATAGGCCCGTGACCGGACCGCTTCCGGATGATCGGTCAACTTGTCGATATCCCCGGGCTCGGGCGCGGTAAAGGGGTGGTGCATGGCCTGGTAACGTTTTTCGGTCTCATCATATTCAAAAAAGGGGAACCTGGTGATCCAGACGAAATTGAGGGTGTCCCGCTCGACCAGGTCGAGCCTGGCAGCCAGGTGATTCCGGAGGTTGCCCAGGGCGCTGTTGACAATGGCGGCCTGATCAGCCCCGAACATGACCACGTCGCCGGTCTCCAGGTTCAGCCGCTGGGTCAGGGCCTGTTTTTCAGCGTCGGTAAAGAATTTGGCAATGGGTGACTGCCAGCCGTCTTCCCGGATCTTGATCCAGGCCATGCCCCGGGCCCGGTAGATAGCCACGAACTCGGTGAAATCATCCAGCTCCTTGCGGGTAAAGGAGGCTCCGCCCTTGACGTTCAGGGCCTTGACCAGGCCGCCCTTTTTGACGGCATCGGCGAAGACCTTGAACTCGCACCCGGCCGCCAGGTCGGAAATATCCACCAGGGGCAGGTCGAAGCGCAGGTCCGGCTTGTCCAGGCCGTAAGTGTCCACGGCCTGGTCGTAGGTCATTCGCGCGAAGGACGGTTCGATATCGCGGCCGGTCACCGCCCGGACGATTTCAGCTACCAGGCCTTCGGCCACGGTCATGATCTGTTCTTCGTCCACAAAGGACATCTCCAGGTCGATCTGGGTGAACTCCGGCTGGCGATCGGCCCTTAAATCCTCGTCCCGGAAACATTTGACGATTTGATAATATTTGTCAAACCCGGCCACCATCAGCAACTGCTTGAAGAGCTGGGGAGATTGGGGCAGGGCGTAAAAACTGCCCGGATTGACCCGGCTGGGGACCAGGTAGTCCCGGGCGCCTTCCGGGGTGTTCCGGGTCAGGATGGGAGTTTCGATATCCAGGAAGCCCTGCTGGTTCAAATATTGACGGGCGGCCGCCGAAGCCCGGTGACGGGCCATGATATTGCCCTGCATGTTGGGCCGGCGCAGATCCAGATGGCGATGCTTGAGGCGGATGTTTTCCGACACGTCGATCCGGTCTTCGATCTGAAAGGGCGGAGTTTTGGCGGTATTAAGAACCTCCAGCTCCGAGACCAGCACTTCGATGTGGCCGGTTTCCAGGTTGGGGTTGATCATCTCCTCCGGCCGCCTGGTCACCCGGCCCCGAACGCTGATGACATATTCGTTCCGCAAGACGTGGGCTTGTTCATGAACGGCCGGGTTTTCGTCGGGATTGAAGACCACCTGGGTTATTCCCCGGCGGTCTCTTAAATCGACAAAAATAACCCCGCCGTGATCCCGGCGGCGCTGGACCCAACCGGCCAGAACCACTTCCCGGTCAATGTCGTCGCCTCCCAGCTGGTTGCAGTGGTGTGTTCGTTGTATTAATTCCGGTTTGTCCGCCACCTGTCTTTACTCCTTTTCCGGCGCCTGGATAATTGCCGCTATCCGGTCCGCTAAATTATCAATGGGAATCTCCTGTTGTTCCCGGGTAGTCATGTCGCGCAGCAGGGCGCTGCCGGCTTCCAGTTCGGCGTCCCCCACAATGAGAACCCGGGCGGCACCGGCCTTGTCGGCCTGCTTCATCTGGCTTTTCAAACTTTTGTCTTCAAACTGCATCTCCGCTCCCAGGCCGGCCCGGTTGAGCTGGCACATCCAGGTAAAGGCCTTTTCGCGGGCGGATCGGCCGATGGCCGCTATGAACAGGTCCGTTCCGGAAGGGCCGGGAGGGTCCATGTCCTGTGACATTATTTCAATGAGGCGTTCACAGCCAATGGCAAAGCCCACGGCCGGCTGATCCGGTCCGCCCAGCAGGCCGACCAGGTCGTCATAGCGGCCGCCGCCGGCGATGGCGTTCTGGGCTCCCAGCCGGGAAGTCTGTACTTCAAAAGTGGTCCGGGTATAGTAATCCAGCCCCCGCACCAGGAATTTGTCGATGATAAAGGGAATGTCCAGGTCCTTTAAAATTCCGGTAACCGCCTGAAAATGTTCTTCGCAGCCGGAGCATAAGAAATCCGTAAAGGCGGGGGCCCCGGCGGTGATGTGGCGGCAGTTTTCCACTTTGCAATCCAGTACCCGCAAAGGGTTGCGGGTAGCGCGCTGGCGACAGTCCGGGCATAAGTCCTCGGCTCTCTGTTGAA
>JAWOCW010000341.1:0-16087 GCA_046483615.1 Desulfosudaceae bacterium | reverse complement strand
TCAATCAATGATTTGACCCCATCTTGATTCATGAACTCACGTTGTTCGTCATCTAAGGTAAACGCTTGTTCAAAGAAATCTTGATATAGTTCGACAATTTGTTTTCCGTAACTTAGGCGATCTTTAAACACATCGATCAAACTTTCAAACCAATTGTTATCTTGATTCTCACCGATACCAGCTTCACGTAAGAACGGTTTGCATAAAGCAATGGTTTCTTCTAGGTCGAGTGCTTTGATATACCGGTTATTGATATAGGCAAGTTTGTCTTTATCAAACGTCGCCGGTGATGTTGATAAGCGGGTTTCGTCAAAGGCATCAATGATCGCCTCTTTAGCTAATATTTCATCGCCTTTTGGACTAAAGCCAAGAAGTGATATAAAGTTGAACATAGCATCTGGTAGGTAGCCTAAGGCTCTATATTGTTCAATAAATTGAATGATTGATTCATCACGTTTTGAGAGTTTTTTTCCTTGTTCATTAACAATGAGTGTCATATGACCAAAGGTTGGGGGTGTCCAATTAAAGGCCTTATAGATCATCATCTGTTTAGGGGTGTTGGTAATATGGTCTTCACCGCGTAAAACATGACTTATTTCCATGAGATAGTCATCAATAACACAGGCGAAGTTATAGGTTGGAATTCCGTTTTGTTTCATGATAACCCAATCACCAACATCTTCACTTTCGAATGATACCTCGTTTTTTACCAAGTCATTAAATGTATAGGTTTCATTTTCCGGTACTTTAAAGCGAATAGAGTAAGGTTTATCTTGTTCAGGGGCGTGTAAGCATTTGCGAGAATAGTGAAGTTTATCTTCACCTCTAGCAATTTGTTCAGCACGTTCTTGTTCTAGTTCTTCTTTTGTGCAATAGCATTTATAAGCGTGACCACTAGCCAGCAGTTTATCTGCATATAATTTATATAAATCCAGACGTTCTAATTGCCGGTATGGTCCATACCCCCCGTCCTTATCGATTGATTCATCCCAATCGAGTCCGAGCCATTTTAGATAGGTCATTTGGCTTTCAATACCTGTCTCGACTTTATCTTTGGACAATAGAGGAGTATTCCCGGCAAGAAGGCTACCGCAACCGGCCGGGCACGGGCATCCCCCCTCAGGACCACCGCCTGTTTTTTTCCTTGACCAGTTGAGTGATTTATCATTATTTTATAAACTTTATTAATCATTGTCAATTATTTGGACTATTTTTAAACCTGTCGCGATAATCGCGTCTCCTTAAAAACGGATATATAATGATCAACATCACCCTTCCCGACCAGCAGATTCTCGAGTTTGAAGGGCCGGTCTCCGGCCACGACATTGCCAGGCGTATTTCCGAAGGACTCTGGCGCAATTGTGTCGCCATTGATGTTGACGGGCGGCTCTACGACCTGGACGCGACCATTGACCACGATGCCGCCGTCAGGCTGATTACCACCCGGGACGCGGAAGGCCTTCACGTCATGCGGCACAGCGCCGCCCATGTCATGGCCCAGGCTGTCCAGCACGTTTTTCCGGAGGCGGAACTGACCATCGGGCCGGTGGTGGAAGACGGTTTTTATTACGATATTGACATGGAACCGATCTCCGAAGAAGCCTTCCCGGCCATTGAGGCCGAGATAAAAAAAATCATCAAGGCCAAAATCCCCTTTAAGCGGCAGGTCGTTTCCAAAGAAGAAGCCCTGGCCATGTACCAGAACCAGAAATATAAAACGGAACTGATCCGGGAACTGCAAGACCAGACCATCTCCCTGTACACCCAGGGGGATTTTACCGATCTCTGCCGGGGACCGCACGTGCCCCATACCGGTTTTGTCAAGGCCGTCAAGCTGCTGAAAATATCCGGGGCTTACTGGCGGGCGGACCAGAACCGGGAGCAGTTGCAGCGCCTCTATGGCACGGCCTTTTTTTCCAAAAAGGAGCTGGACGCCTACCTGCACCTGATTGAAGAAGCCCGCCAACGGGATCACCGCAAGCTGGGATCGGCCCTGGATCTGTTCAGTTTCCACCAGGAAGCCGCCGGCATGCCTTTTTTTCATCCCCGGGGCATGACGGTCTGGAACGCCCTGCTGGATTACTGGCGACAGGAACACCAGGCGGACGGTTATGTTGAAATCAAAACCCCGGTCATGCTGGACCGCTCCCTGTGGGAGAAAAGCGGCCACTGGGACAATTACCGGGAGAACATGTATATTTCCGAAATTGACGAGGCCCAGTACGCCATCAAACCCATGAACTGCCCGGGGGGCATGCTCCTGTACGGAGAAAAGCTTTATTCCTACCGGGATCTGCCTCTGCGCATGGCTGAAATCGGGCTGGTTCACCGCCATGAACTCAGCGGCGTCCTGTCCGGGCTCTTCCGGGTGCGGGCTTTTCACCAGGATGACGCCCATATCTTCATGACACCCGACCAGATCAAGGATGAAATCCTGGGCGTGCTGCGGCTGGTGGATCGGGTCTACAGCACCTTCGGGCTGGGCTTTCACCTGGAGCTCTCCACCCGGCCGAAAAAATCCATCGGGACCGACGAGCAGTGGGAAACCGCCACCTCCGGCCTGTCCTCGGCGCTGGACGCCTACGGCCAGGGCTACCAGATCAACGAAGGAGACGGCGCCTTTTACGGCCCCAAAATTGACGTCCACATCAAGGACGCCCTGGGCCGGACCTGGCAGTGCGGCACCATTCAACTGGACATGTCCCTGCCGGAGCGGTTTGACCTGGCCTACATCGACGCCAACAACCAGAAACAACGACCGGTCATGATTCACCGGGTCATTTACGGATCCATTGAACGATTCTTCGGCATTCTGGTGGAACACTACGCCGGTAAATTCCCCCTCTGGCTGGCCCCGGTTCAGGCCATCCTGCTGCCCATCAACGACGAACTGGCCGCTTTTGCCGCGGAAATCCGGGAAAATTTTCAAGCCGCCGGCATCCGCGCGGAAACCGACAGCCGCTCGGAAAGCCTCAATAAAAAAGTCCGGGAAGCGCAGCTGGCCAATATCCCCCTGATCATAACCCTGGGCAATCGGGAACAGTCTTCCGGAACTTTATCCGTCCGGACCCTGGACGGCCGGGTCAACCAGGGCGTCACCCACCAGGACTTCCTGGCCCGGGTCAGCGAACACATCCGGCTCAAAAAACAGGATCTGTCAATTTTTTAAAAGGGAGGCCCGACATGAGCGCCACAGTCCCTCAGGAATTTCTGGATGCCGCCGATATCAGCCGGGTCCTTTCCAGAATAGCCCGCGAAATAATCGAAATTCACCAGGGCGTCACCAACCTGGCGCTGATCGGCATCCACACCCGGGGCGTTTTTTTAGCCAAGCGCCTGGCCGAAGAGATTTCCTCTATCGAGGGCCGGCCGGTCTTGACCGGCGACATGGATATTACCCTTTACCGGGACGACTGGACCCGCATCAGCGCCCAGCCGGTAGTCCGCTCCACCACCATCCCTTTTTCGGTGGACGAGATGCATGTCATCCTGGTGGACGACGTCCTTTTTACCGGGCGCACCACCCGGGCCGCCCTGGACGCCCTCATGGATTTCGGTCGGCCGGCCCGGGTGGAACTGGTCGTTCTCATCGACCGGGGCGGTCGGGAATTGCCGATACAGGCGGATTACATCGGTAAATTCATCAAAACCGGCTCCTCCCAGATGGTATCTGTTCTGCTGACCGAATCCGATGATCAGGATCGGGTCATCATCGAAGAAGCGGGGGCCGGACAATGAGCAGCCGGGAACACAAAAAAAAGGCCCCCTCACGCATCAGAACCGGCGTTATCAGTATTTCCAGCAGCCGGACCCTGGCTGAAGACGAAAGCGGCCACTGGATTTGCCGGGAGGCACGCAAGGAAGGTCACCAGGTGGTGGCCCACGAAATAGCGCCCGACAATATTGACCTGATCCGGTCGGCCGTCTGCCGTGTCATCAACCGGCACCAGCCGCACCTGCTGATTCTGACCGGAGGCACCGGTATCGCCGGCCGGGATGTTACCGTGGAAGCCATGCGCCCCCTGTTCCGCAAGGAACTGTCTTCCTTTGGCGTTGCAGCGGCCCAGCTCAGCTTTGAAAAAATCGATTCCGCGGCCATTTTATCCCGGACCACCGCCGGGCTTTTCGGGGGCACCGCCGTCTTCTGCCTTCCCGGCAGCAAAGATGCCTGCAAGCTCCTGTGCCGGGGGCTTATCTTTCCGGAAGCCGGCCACCTGGCCAAACATCTTCAAGAGTAAGGCCGTCTTTTTAAAAAACACCTGAAAACCGGAGAACAGATCCATGCTGATTACGGAAATTCTGGCCCGCAACGCCCGGGTCTACGGCGAGGAAACCGCCCTGATCGAGCGCAGCCCGGGAGAAAACCTCCGCCGGGAAATTACCTGGCAGGAATTCGACGCCCAGAGCAATCAACTGGCCCGGGCCCTGATAGCGGCCGGCGTCCGGAAAGGCGACCGGGTGGTACACCTGATGATGAACTGCCTGGACTGGCTGCCCATATATTTCGGTATTCTGCGCGCCGGCGCCTGGGCCGTGCCCCTGAACTTCCGTTTTTTGGCTGAAACTATCAGCCGCTGCGTGGAAACAGCCGAAGCCAGAGTGATAATTTTCGGCGAGGAGTTCATCGATCGCGTCAACGAAGTCAAAAGCGAACTGGACCGGACCGTTACCACCTATATCTTCTGCGGCAACGAGGCCGTCAAACCCGACTATTGCCGGTCCTGCCGGGAACTTCTCCGCGAGTTTGATCCGGTTGATCCGGGGATTGAGATCGGCTTAGCAGACCCCGCCGCCCTCTACTTTACCTCCGGCACCACCGGCGACCCCAAGGCCACCCTGCTGACTCACCGCAACCTGGAGCTCTCCTGCTATATTGAAAACCGGCATCACGGCCAGACCCACGACGACAACTTTCTCTGCATTCCGCCCCTGTATCACACCGGGGCCAAGATGCACTGGTTCGGCAATTTTATCGTCGGCGCCAAAGCCGTTATCATGAAAGGCATTGAGCCGGCCTGGATCATCCAGGTCATTTCCGAAGAAAAGATCACCGTGGTCTGGCTGCTGGTGCCCTGGGCGCTGGACATTCTCTTTGCCATAGAAAACGGCGACATCAAACTGGAACAATACCGATTGGACCAGTGGCGGCTGATGCATATCGGGGCTCAGCCGGTGCCGGCCAGCCTGATCAGGGAATGGAAAAAAATATTTCCCCATCACCAATACGATACCAACTATGGTTTAACCGAAACGACCGGCCCGGGCTGCGTTCACCTTGGCCTGGAAAACATGCACAAGGTCGGGGCCATCGGCCGGCCCGGTTTTGACTGGGAAACCCGCGTCGTGGACGACCACCAGCTACCGGTCAGCCCGGGCCAGGTGGGCGAGCTGGCCGTTCGCGGCCCCGGAGTCATGAAAGAATATTACAAAAATCCGGGGGCAACCGCGGAAGTCCTCCGGGATGGCTGGCTGCTGACCGGAGACATGGCCAAAACCGACCAGGAGGGTTTTATCTGGCTGGTGGACCGGAAAAAGGACATCATCATTACCGGCGGAGAAAATATTTTCCCGGTGGATATTGAATCATTTTTATTTACCCACCCCAAAATTTTCGACGCCGCCGTTATCGGACTGCCCAGTCTGCGTCTGGGGGAAATTGCCGCCGCCATCATCCAGCCCAAGGAGGGCCAGACCCTGACCAAGGAAGAGCTGGTGGAATTCTGTTCCCAGCTGCCCCGCTATAAACGCCCCCGTAAATTCATCTTTGACGAGGTGCCCCGTAATCCCACCGGCAAAATTGAAAAGCCCCGGCTGCGTCAGAAATACTCCTGACCCTGATATCCGTTATCCCCCGGCATTTCACGCCTCAAATCAGGCGCGGCTGCCAGTCCCGCCCCGGCGGGACCGCGGCACGAAAGGCTGGAGTTGAATTTTTCAAGGACTCAGGCCGGCGGCGGGACGACCATATGATTCAAGGGACCGGCCCCGTGGCCGATCCCCGGAGCCCGGCGGATGGCCTCGGTAATGTATCTTTTGGCCGCGGCGGCGGCCGCAAAGAAGTCCGCCCCCAGGGCCAGGTTGGCGGCCAGAGCCGAGGAAAAAGTACAGCCGGTGCCGTGGGTATTGACGGTCTCAATCCGGGGTGCAGTCAGGATTTCAAAGCGGGAACCGTCATAGACCAGGTCTACGGCCTCGGCGCCGGCCAGATGCCCCCCCTTGATTACGGCCCGTCGCGCTCCGGCCGCGATCATGCGGCGGGCGGCTTGCTCCATGTCGGCCCTGGTCTGAATGCTAAAACCGGCCAGCAGTTCAGCCTCGTAAATATTGGGGGTAACTATGTCCGCCAGGGGGAACAAACGCTCCAGCAGGGCGGATCGCGCCTCTGACCGCAGCAGAGCGTATCCGCTCTTGGAAATCATGACCGGATCCAGCACTACCGGCGGCGGGCTCACCCGGGCCAGGGCGGCGGCAATGCTGTCGATCAGGGCGATGCTGGAAACCATGCCGATTTTAACGGCATCCACGACAAAATCCGCGAACACCTTCTCTATCTGTTCATAGACGATGGCCGCCTCAATTTCCTGGACGTTGTACACCTTTTGGGTGTTCTGGACCGTCACCGCCGTTACGGCACTCATGCCGAACACTCCGTGGGCCTGGAACGTTTTCAGGTCGGCCTGGATACCGGCCCCGCCGGACGGATCCGACCCGGCAATGGTCAACGCGACGCGCATGCCTGTCCTCCTGATTGGAATTTTCACGAAATTGGTAGTGTATTACAAACCGGAAAAAAAATCACCCCATCCGCCCTTGACCACCGGGGCGGAATGATTATGTTTATGATAAAAGGACATAAGGTCCTAAAAAAATTAATTTTGCGTTCGTGTTCAAGAGGTTTTTTTCCCGCTTGAACCCGCTTCACGCGCAACAAAGGAGATGATTTTATGAATACTCTTATGCCAATATTTGCCAGCAACCGTTTAAACACCGCCACCGGTACCGAAAGAAGCATGTGGGATCACCTTTTTGGTAATCTGAACCAGACCGCTTTTCGGGAAGAGGCTGAAACCTGGCTTCCGGCCATTGACATGGCTGAGACAGAAAAAGAATATACCATCAAGGCGGAACTTCCCGGAATGAAAAAGGATGATATCGACATTTCCCTGACGGACGGTTTTTTAACTGTCAGAGGCGAAAAAAATTATGAAAACAAGGAAGAAAAGGAAAGTTATTATTACCGGGAAAGCAGTTACGGCAGCTTCAGCCGCAGCTTGAAACTGCCCGAAGACGCCTCACCGGAGGAAGTTGACGCCTCTTATTCCAATGGTGTTCTGAAAGTGGTGGTACCGAAAAAGGAAGCCGCCAAACCCAAAAAGATATCAGTTAATTAGTTTCCATCCAGATTTGAGCCTGAGGCGCGCTTAGCCCGGATATTTCATGAAATTTTTTGATATAAGATTGCCTTTATTCCGCAAAACTAAAATGACAATTTGTGTTTTTGGAATGACTGCTAAATTAAATATAAATAATTGAAATAACACAATAAAGTAATAGTTTTCAAAAAATTTCATGAAATATCCGGGTTAGAATCTAACAACAGCAACTCATGGATGGGGCGAGTTACACTCAAGTCTACCCCCCTGTGGCAGGGCCGATTCTCCCCCCTTTTACTTCGGCCCTGCCATTTTTTTGGACCTGCCCCCTGGTTTACAAAATCCGCTGCATCCGTTATTATTTTGATGTGATAAGTTCGTAAAAACATAATGACGGGTTTATCAGCCCGGGAAACGTTTCCATATGTAACTTAATGACTGCTTCAAGAGGAGGTTATGTTAACCGATTCCGATTTACAGCAAATAGAAAGTCGGGGGCTCAGCCGGGCCGAAATTGAACGTCAGCTGGACTTGTTTAAAAAGGGGGTCACGGTGCCGGAACTGATCGCCCCCTGCACCATAGGTCAAGGGATCAGGCGCCTGTCGGCTAACGACCAGAAACCGGCCCTGGATGCCTTTAAGGCCGCCCTGTCCCGGGACCGGATATTCAAATTCATTCCGGCCTCCGGTGCCGCTACCCGCATGTTTAAAGAACTGGCCGCAGCTTTCTACCCGCCGGGACCTCCTTCGGCCGGGGAGGACGCCACCCTTGAAAAACTCTACGACCAGATCGACCAGTTCGCCTTTTACCCGGAGCTTATCGAGGCGGCTCGCCGGGCCGGGGAGGAACTGGACGACCTCATCGCGAAAAAGAGGTCTGACCGGATTCTGGAATTACTGCTGACGCCGGCAGGTCTCGGCCTGGACCGGTTGCCCAAAGGCATGATCCCGTTTCATCGCTATGAAGACAAAAGCCGGACCGCTTTTGAGGAGCACCTGGCCGAGGCCCGGGAACTGTTCGGTCCGGCCGCGTCCCACTGCCGGGTGCACTTTACGGTGGCCCCGGATCACCAGGCCATGGTAGCCGATCATGTCCGTTCGGCCGGCCGGGATGAGCCGTTAACGGTGGAATTTTCCACCCAGCAGCCCTCCACCGATACCATTGCCGCTGCCCCGGATAACACTCCTTTCCGGGACGAAAACGGCCGGCTGGTATTCCGGCCCGGCGGCCACGGCGCTCTGCTGACTAACCTTAACCAGCTTGAGGCCGACCTGGCCTTTATCAAAAACATTGACAATGTCGCCATCGCGCAGGTCAGACAGGCGAATCTCAACGACTTAAAAGCGCTCTGCGGCCTGCTGATTGAACTCCGGCAACAGATATTCGGCTTTTTGGAAGAACTGGATCAAAAGACTCCGGACCAGACCGTTTTAGAAAATATGCTCGGTTTTGTCCGCGAAGAACTGCTGGTGACGCCGCCGCAAGCCGTTTTAACGGGAACCCGACCGGAACAGGTCGACTTTTTGCGGACCACCCTCGACCGCCCCCTGCGCGTCTGCGGGGTAGTTCGGCACGAGGGAGAGCCCGGCGGCGGTCCTTTCCTGATCAGGGACGGCCGGGGCAACCAGTCCCTGCAGATTATCGAAGCGGCCCAGGTAGATATGGACAATCCGGAACAACAACAGATCTGGGAATCTTCCACTCATTTCAACCCGGTCATCCTGGCCTGCGGTCTCCGGGACCATACCGGGCGCCCCTTTGATTTGACCCGTTTCGCTGATCCGGAGGCCGGCCTCATCACCGAGAAATCCCTGAACGGCCAGCCCCTGAAAGCCCTGGAACACCCCGGTTTGTGGAACGGGGCCATGGCATACTGGAACACCGTCTTCGTGGAATTACCGGCAACCACCTTTAATCCGGTTAAAACTGTTTTTGACCTGCTGCGGGCCGGTCACCGGGTGCGGCAATAATGAGAATACTTATCTGTGGCGCCTACGGGCAGCTGGGCACCGACTGTTCCACCCGGTTGACGGAACAGCATGAAGTTCTGGCCAGTGACATCAACGATCTGGACATAACCGACAAAGCCGGCGTAATTGAAGCGGTTCGCGAACTGACCCCCGACTGGATCATCAACTGCGCCGCCTATACCGACGTGGACGGCTGCGAAAATGATCAGGAAGCGGCCTGGCGGCTCAATGTTCAGGGGCCGGAAAACCTGGCCGCGGCGGCCGATATTTTCGACTGCCGGCTGCTGCATGTTTCCACGGATTATGTTTTTGACGGCTGCCAGCCCGTGCCCCAGGCTTATACCGAAGAAGATCTCGTCAATCCGGTATCGGTCTATGGCCGAACCAAGGCCGCCGGGGAAGAGGCGGTCTTTAAGACCGGCGGCCATCAGCATTGCGTGGTGCGCACCGCCTGGCTCTACGGCAGCAGCGGCAGCAACTTTTTGAAAACCATGCTGGGGCTGACCCTGAAAAATCCCTGCCAGCCGATTACGGTAGTGGCCGATCAGTTCGGCTCGCCCACCTGGTCGTCAACCCTGGCCGCCCAGATAAAAACCCTGGTGGAAAACGATGGCAGCGGAATTTACCATGCCACCGCCGAAGGGTACTGCTCCTGGTACGACCTGGCCCTTTATTTTTTCAAACAAATGGGCTTGATGCACGCCATTACCCCCTGCACCACCGCCGAATACCCCACTCCGGCTCCCCGGCCGAAAAACTCCATCCTGGACAATAAACGCCTTAAGGCGACCGGCCTTAATTGCATGCGAAACTGGCAGGATGACCTGGACCTCTTTGTTGAGTGCCACCGTCAGGAATTGATGGAAGAGAGTTTGCCGTCTAACCCGAATATTTCATGAAACACCCCGCCTGAGAAAGCCCAAACCGTCTCAGTCGGAGGCATTGTCAGCTTTTTTGCCGGTGTTTTGGCCGGAGGCATCAGCAGCGGCATCAGCAGCGGCATCATCAGCGGCATCATCTGCGGCTTCTTGTTCAAAATCCCCGGACAAATGATTATCTATCAGGTCAGTGGCGGCTTTTACGTCCTCAAACCAGGCCGGGTAGTATTTTCTTGTTTCCGCCACCATTTTCTCCATGGGAAAATCGTCAAAGACGCCATAGTCGTGGACATACTCCATGTGGCGGTTGCCCAGGTTGTCATAGGGATGAAAGACAGCATCGGATCGACCGTCAAACTCCAACGGCCGGGTATTGAATTTGTCGCACAGGCTGCGGTTAAAGGCCGGTGTCGCCTTGACCCACTTATTTTCCAGAAACAGAACCGTGTAGCCGTGAAAAACAAACAGGTCCGAGCCCATTAACTGCTTCAGCCGTTGAGTGGCCAGATGATTTTTGACGTTGCCGAAGCCCAGCCGGGCGGGAATGCCCACGACCCGGGCCGCGGCTGCCAGCAAGATGGCCTTGGGAATGCAGAACCCCTCGCCCGCGGCCAGCACGGAACTGGCTTTATACTTATCATGCTCCAGGCTGAAGGCGTAGGGATTATACCGAAAACCGTCCCGCACCCGGTAAAAAAGATTGACGGCCCGCTGCCTGTCAGAACCGGACTGACCGGCAGACTCCCGGGCAAAAGAAATCACCTCGGGATGATCAGCGTCGATGTAATAGGTGGCAGCCAGACAGGATTTTTTCATAAGGTGGCACGACCCGGCGGTATGACCTTGTTACGGTGAAGTTTCCCCGTCACGGCGGAGCGGATAAAAGAAGCAGGCAGGCACCCCCGGCCAAGGCTCGCCCCGGAAAAGGAGCGGCCTTGAACGGGTGCAAATTCCGGACTAAAAACGAGTTATTGCTGGGGTGCCTGCTGAGTTTGCGGCTGGGACGGCTGTGTTTGAGGCTGGGACTGCTGCAGCTTGAGTTGCAATTCCTCAATCTCTTTGGTCATTTCCGGCATGCTGGGATCTTCTTCTTCCATGAGCTCCTTCAGGTTTTCTACGTATTCCTGATAATTCTGCTGCACTTCCTCATCGTTCATGGCGTCGGACCGGGCCTGATTATAAAGCTGGGCCTTGGTCCGAAACTCATCCATCAGTTCCGCCTTTTTATCTTCCTCCAGATCCGGACTCTGAAGTTGTGCCTGCAACTCCTGAATCCGCTCCATATCAAGGTCATTTTCAGCCAGCTTCTGCTCCAGCTTGTTGGTAACCAGCTCTTGCAGGGCCTGCTGATCTTCTTTCAGATCGGGGTTGTCCTCGATAACCGTCTGCTGGAGGGCCGTTAATTTCTGCTGCAGCTGGTTCATGCGCTCAATATCCTGCTGTCGTTCACTGGCGGCCTCTTCCTGCTCAGCCGCGGGCGCCTGCTCCGTATCCTGCTCCATGGCCGTTTGGGCCTTATCACCGCTTACCGCCTTACCGGCGGATTGGGCCATTTCTTCGCCATTGTCACTGGAACAGGCCGGCAAAAGCACCAGGCCCAGTCCGGCCAGGGCAACAACCAGAGCCATTACAACCCGACCGCGGATTTCATTTAAACCGAAAATACCATTCATATTTGCTCCTTGTTGATGACAACGGCTTGTCACGGAAAAACCGGGAGTCATCTTAATTTGGGGTTAACATTTTTGAGGAATATGATTTTTATAACCCTACCAGATAAATAGCGGGTCATGTCAAACATTTTTTCTTGCTTTTTAAAATAACAGTGTTAAGATAACACTGTTATCTGGAAAGGGGAAAAATATGCCCAAAGCACCCATGACAAAAGAAGAGATCAATCTGGTCCGCAACCAGATCCTGGAAACCGCCCTGGAGATTATTATCACGGAAGGATTCAGCAATCTCAGTTTCCGCAAAATCGCCGCCCGTCTTGATATTACCGCCACCACCATTTACAACTATTTCGCCGGCAAGGATGAACTCAATCTGATGATCCGGGTACGGGGGTTTGAAACCCTTTACGCCATGCTCAAAAAGGCCGGTGACCGCCAGGATAGCGCCCCGGCCGCGCTTGAAGCCATGCTCCGGGCTTACGTGCGGTTCGGCCTGACCTACCCCGATTACTATGATCTGATGTTCAACCTCAACACGCCCAAATACCTGGACTACGTCGGCTCGGACATGGAACCTACCGCCCATTTTGAGAAACAGACCGCCTTGAAATGCCTGAACTTGTTTGCCCGGCCCATTGAAGACTACCTGGACGCCGATGAGGCTGACAAGGCCGGGTTTATCCAGGATACCATGGTTCAATTCTGGTCTGATCTGCACGGACTGGTGGCCCTGTACAACAGCCGCCTCTTTCACGAGGTCCTGGCCGACGTGGAAGACTTTGTCGAAAAACGCCTCCAGCGATTGATTCTGGAAATCCAGCGACTGAGGCAGAAAATTGACCAGGGCCTGCCCCTGACCGCGATAACTCCAGCCTTAAACTGAATATTTTGAAGGATTGCCCATGAGACAAGACAATATCCCCACCAATCTCGGTCCTGTTGGAAAAGTCGTTAAAAAGGGCCTGACCAACCGTCTGACCCGGCTTTTTCTGCGGTTTTTCGCGACCAGTTTCAATTACCGGCCTTCCCTGAACAGGTATTTGACCACGGCTGACGGCCCTTTGAATTTCACCTTCGGCATCAGCACCCAAAATAACAGCGTGGAGCAGGCCCTGGGTTTTGAAAACGGCCGGGTAAGGGTACTGAAAACCATGCCGGAACGTCCGGACGCCCGGCTCATTTTCATGGATGAGGACGCCCTCAAGGAGGCGGCCACCCGTCCTCCCAACCAGCTGATGCTGACCCTCATGGAAAACCGCATGGTTACCGAGGGCAACCTGGGCTATCTGCAGTTGTTCAACTTTTTTTTGTCCCTGCTGCTTAAAAAGACCCAGATCAAAAAATTGCAAAAAGAGGCCGCCGCTCAGCATCGGACCTATGACCATGACCAGGCCGCGGCCGCCAGCGTCAACGCCTGGCGGCCGCCCAGCCTGAAGTCGGAAACGGTGGACGCGGGCGTCCGGTACCTGGCCGACCCTTACCTGGGAGAATACAATCTGGACGACTTTCCCCGGCTCAAGGATTTTCTGGCCATCCATTTAAAAACCCGGGCGGCCATCTGCCCTGAACGGCCGCTTCTGCTGACCCGCTGGTACCGGGAGAACGGTTTTGAAACCGGTCCGAACGGGGCGGCCCTGGGGCCGGAACTGCGCCAGGCCGGAGCTTTCAAATATCTCATGGAAAACCGGCAGCCCATCATCCGGAGCAATGACCTCATCGCCGGCACCACCACCACCAAGGAAGTCGGGGTAGTTATTTATCCGGACGCCCACGGCACCATGATCTGGGGAGAGCTGCTGACGGCTCCTTTCCGCCCTCTGAACCCTTATGACGTTGACCCGGACACGGTTGAAATTCTCCACCACCAGGTATTTCCCTTCTGGCTGAACCGTAATTTTCGGGAATGGGTTCGTCAGAACAAAAACTACCCTCTCTGCCAGAAAATCGACGAGCGGTTCGCCGCCTATTTTCTCTGGAAAACGGTGGCCCTGTCCCACACCATCCTTGATTATCCCCGGGTGCTGGCCCGGGGTACTTCCGGCATCATGGCTGAAATCGACCAGGAACTGAGCAAGACGCCGGAGAGCGATCAGCAGAAAAAAGACACCCTGGCCGCCATGAAAATCAGCCTGGCAGGGATCAACGCGTATGCCGCCAACCTTTCCGGGCAAGCCGCCCGGGAAGCCGGGCAAACCGACGACCCCGTCCGGAAAAAAGAACTGGAACATCTGGCCGACATCTGCGGCCGGGTGCCGGCCAATCCCTGCGCCACCCTGGATGAGGCGGTCAACGCCATGTGGATCATCTGGGTCGGGGTTCACATGGAAAACACCAACGCCGGTTTTTCCCTGGGCCGCCTGGACCAGTGGCTGCAGCCCTATTTCGAGGCTGACCTGGCCGCCAGGGAAACCAAAGCCGAACGCCAAGAGTATATCCGTCACGCCCTGGAACTGATCGGCTGTTTTTACCTGCGCTGCACCGACCACCTGCCCCTGGTGCCCGACATCGGCAATTACCTCTTCGGCGGCAGTTCCTCGGACCAGGCCATCACCCTGGGCGGGGTCACCCCGGACGGGGAAGACGCCGTCAACGACATGACCTATATTTTTTTAAAAGTCACGGAGATGCTCTGCGTCCGGGATCCCAACGTCAACGCCCGCTACAATCATCTTAAAAACAGCGACACCTATTTAAAACGGCTCAGCGAGGTCAACCTCAACACCACCGCCACCCCGTCCATTCACGGCGATGAAGCGGTCATGGCCTCCCTGGCCGATTTCAACTATCCGCCCGAACACCTGCGGGACTGGTCAGCCACCGGCTGCGTCGAACCGACCCTGTCCGGCCGTCATATCGGCCACACCAACTGCATGATGTTCAACATGGTGGCCGCCCTGGAAATGGCCCTGAACAACGGCCATCATCCCCTCATGCGCTGGGACCTGGGACCGGCTACCGGTGACCCGGCCGCCGGGGACCTGGATGATTTTGAAGCTTTTTTCAAGGCGTTCGCCACCCAGCTGGAATTTCTGGCCGACCAGTCCTGCCGGTACAACAACCTGCTGGGAGAAGCCCACCAGGCGCTCCGGCCGACCCCCTATATCTCGGCCCTTATCGAAGGTCCTTTGCAAAAAGGCCGGGACGTCACCAAGGGCGGGGCGGTGTACAACTCCTCCGGCACCGCCTGCATCGGCCTGGCCGACATTACCGACTCTCTTCTGGTCATAAAAAAACTGGTCTTAGAAGAAAAAAAGGTCACCTTCGCCGAACTGCACCAGGCAGTCCGGACCGGTTTTGCCGACCGACCCGATTTGGCGGCCATGGTCAAATCCAAGGTGGCCCTGTTCGGCTCCGGCGACGACCAGGCCCTGGAGCTGGCCGATCGCGTTACCAGGCTGGCCCGGGATATTTTCTGGGAGCGCGCCAACTACCGCGGCGGCAGGTACACGGCCGGCTTCTGGTCCATGTCCAATCACGTGGCCTTCGGCACCCTGACCGGGGCCCTGCCTTCCGGCCGCATGGCCGGCAAGGCGTTTACCCCGGGATTGACCCCGGAAGCGCACGCTTCAACCAGCATTCTTGACAACATCCGGGATGTCTCCCGCCTGACCCCGACTAATATGAACAACAATATCGCTTTTAACGTCAAAATCGTTCCCAGCGCCGCTGATGATCATGAAAAAACCGTGGATACCATCTATTCTTACGTTAAAACTTATTGCGACCTGGGCGGCATGCAGATGCAGTTCAACGTGGTTTCCTCGGAAACCCTGCGGGACGCCAGGGACAATCCCGAAAACTACCAGAACCTGCTGGTCCGTATATCCGGCTATAACGCCTACTTCGTGACCCTGAACCGGGACATGCAGCAGGAGCTGATCGAACGGGCCGAATATGGGTTGTAAACGAGAAAAGCGAAGAATGCTTGGAAATAGGAATCAGGCGCCTCGCCAAGTAAACCATGGCCCCTATGGATGCAGGGCAAATCAGTGGTTCACCGATTGTTGTTTTTTTGAGCGCCGTGACCCTTTCGGGGCCGATGGCCGATACGGCATAAAAAACCCAGAAATTGAAAAAGGATCTTATGACACCCCCCGCTTCTGAACCGCTTATCCTGGACGTCAAAGGCAACAGCCTGGACGACGGCCCGGGTATCCGCTCGGTGGTCTTTTTCAAGGGCTGCCCTCTTGCC
>JAWOCW010000340.1:0-9558 GCA_046483615.1 Desulfosudaceae bacterium | reverse complement strand
CCTGAAAAAAATGTAACCGCTATTCCGGTGGATTTTTGTTGTGTCCCAAGTCAGCGCCAAGTCATACTTAAAAGCCAACCTTACCGTTATCGCCGCCGGCGTCGCCAGTCTGGTGGTGGTGGATATCCTGCAGTTGTTGATTCCGCGTGTTACCAAACACGCCATTGACGATCTGGCTTATCTTTCCATCGACAGCCGGCAACTGCTCCGCTACGCTCTGATCATCCTGGGCATGGGCGTGATTATCGGCGGTTTCCGCTATGTCTGGCGGCGTTGTCTTATCGGCACTTCCCGCAAAATTGAAAAAGACCTGCGCCAGCGTCTCTTTGCCCACGTGCAGACTCTGGACGCCGCCTACTTTGATCATACCAGCACCGGCGACCTGATGGCCCGGGCCACCAATGATATTAACAATATCCGCATGGCCACCGGCTTCGGGCTGGTGGCGCTGACCGACGCCGTTTTTCTGGGCACCGCCGCCATCGGGTTCATGGCCTATATCAACGTCCGCCTGACCCTGTACAGCCTGATTCCCATGCCACTGGTGGTGATAGTGACCAAGATCATGAGCCGGCGGATGCATAAAAAATATCAGGGGGTCCAGGCTTCCTTTTCCCATATGACCGAGACTGTCCGGGAGCGTTTCGCCGGCATCCGGGTTATCAAAGCCTTTGCCCGCCAGGACGATTCGACCCGTGCTTTTTCGGAATCTTCCCGGGAGTATATCCGGCAGAATCTGAATCTGATCAAGATAACCGGCACCTTTTTTCCCCTGATGGTGTTTTTTACCAATGCCAGCACGGCCATTGTCCTCTATCTGGGCGGCCACCAGACCATTACCGCCGAGATTACGCCGGGTGATTTCGTGGCCTTCATCAGTTACCTGGCCCTGTTGACCTGGCCGATGATGGCTCTGGGCTGGGTGACCACCCTGATTCAGCGCGGACGAGCTTCCCTGGACCGCATCAACCAGGTGCTGGCCGCTTCCCCGGACGTCCAGGAAGATCCCCGGGCCCGGCCCATCAAAGAATTTACCAACAGCCTGGACTGGGAGGAGGCTACCTTTACTTATCCCGGAAGCCCGGCGCCCAGCCTGGAATCCATTGATCTTGACCTGCCGGCCGGCCAGACTTTGTGCCTGCTGGGTCCGCCGGGAAGCGGCAAAACCACCCTGGCCAAGCTGATGGCCCGGCGCTATGACCCTGATACCGGTCGGATCCGGCTGGACGGGATGGATCTGCGATCTTTAAAAATAGAAAGCCTGCGATCTTTAATGGCCTATATGCCTCAGGAGCCGTTTCTGTTTTCCACCACCATCAGGGAAAATATTACCTTTGACAGTTCCGTGGGCGATGACGACGAGCGGCTGATCAAAGCCTGCCGCCAGGCCGGTCTTTATGAGACCATTGGTTCGCTGCCGCGGGGGTTTGAAACCATTACCGGTGAAAAAGGGGTGGTCCTGTCCGGCGGCCAGAAGCAACGGGTGGTCCTGGCCCGGACCTTTTATCACCAGGCTCCGCTGATTATCCTGGATGATCCGGTCAGCCAGGTTGACACGGAAACCGCCGACAATATCCTGCGGGAGCTGACCGACATTGCCGCCGGCCGAACCCTTATTTTTATTTCCCACCGGTTGTTCACGGCCCGCTTCGCCGACCGGGTCATGGTTTTGCGGCAAGGCCGGGTGGCGGAGTACGGCAGTCACCAGGAACTGCTGCGGGCGGACGGATATTATGCCTCCATCTGGCGGCTGCAGGAGGTTGAAGAGAGTTAGCGTGGCGGATTATACCTCAAATCAAGAATATCGGGATCAGGAGCGACAGCCCCGGGAGAAGCGGGACGTGACCCTGCTCCTGCGGTTGTATCCCTTTATCCGGCCCCAGAAGTTCCTTTTTCTGGGTGCCATCGCCATCGTGGTGCTGGTAACCCTGCTTGATCTGGCCGCCCCCTATGTTATTAAAGTAACCATAGACAATTATATTGTTCCCCGGACGACCATCGCCGGCGATAAATCTCAGCGTTATCTCAGCGTTAACCTGGAGGATCCCCGGCAGCGGGAGATCGTCGGCAAATACCCCGACCGGTTTGAGGTTGTTGACGAGGCCGCCGCCCGGTTGCCGTTGAACCGTCTGGAGGAGATGGATCGGGCCGATATTCGCGTCCTGCGCCGGGATGACCTCAGCCGGACCACCCTGGCGGCTGGTTTCCTGTTGGTCATTGCCCTGGTCATGTTCTTTCTGAACGCTTTTCAGATGTTTGTCATGGAGTACGCCGGCCAGAAAACCATGCACGGCCTGCGGATGAAGGTTTTTACCCATATTCAGAATCAGCGCCTGGAGTACTTTTCCAAAAATCCCCTGGGGCGGCTGGTTACCCGGGCCACCAACGACGTTCAGAACATGCACGAGATGTTTACCTCGGTGCTGGCCTTTGTGTTCAAGGACTTTTTTTTGATCGTGGGGGTGGCCGTGATGCTGACGGTGCTGTCCTGGCGCCTGGCCCTGGCCTGTTTCGTGGTTATCCCCATGGTTATGCTGGCCGCCTTTTATTTCGCCTCCGCGGCCCGCTCACCATTTCGCCTGATGCGGATCAAGATTGCCGAGATTAACGCCACCTTATCCGAGACAATCGAGGGCCTGGATGTTATCCAGCTCTTTTCCCGGGCCGCCCACAACCTGGCCGGGTTCAGGAAAATCAACGACGACCATTACCGGGCCGGTATCCGTCAGATCCATGTTTTCGCGGTGTTTATGCCGGTGGTGGAAATGCTGGGCACCGTCTCCCTGGCCATAGTCATTTATTTCGGCGGCCGGGGGGTTTTGTCCGACACCATGACCATCGGGGTACTGGCCGCTTTTATCTCTTATATTAAAATGTTTTTCCGGCCCATTCGGGACATGGCCGAAAAATTCAATATCACCCAGAACGCCATCTCCTCGGCCGAGCGTATTTTTCTGGTGCTCGACACCCATGAAGAGATGCCGGCCCCGGCCGCTCCTCTGGCCGGAAGAGATAATTTTACCATCGACCAGGTGGCTTTCCAGCAGGTCCGGTTCTCCTATCAGCCGGATGAGCCCGTGCTCCGGGACGTCTCCTTTACCGTCAACCGCGGCGAAACCGTGGCCATTGTCGGTCCCACCGGAGCCGGTAAAACCTCCATCGCCAACCTCATCCTGCGGTTTTACGATGTCAGTTCCGGCGCGGTTACCATTAACAACCTCGATATCCGTCAGTTACCGGCGGAAGATATTCGTTCCCGGTGCGGGCTGGTCATGCAGGACCCTTTTTTGTTTTCGGGCACCATCCGGGACAATATCGTTTTCGGCAACCCCGCCGTGACCGACCGGGAACTGGATGATATCCTCGACCAGGCCCGCTGCCGGAAGATTGTCGACAGTGTCGCCGGCGGACTGGACGCCCCGGTTTCCCGCAAGGGCACCACTTTTTCCAGTGGACAGCGCCAGCTCATTTCCATTGCCCGGGCCTTTGCCAACCATCCCGACCTGATTATTTTCGACGAGGCCACTTCTTACATCGACCTGGCCACGGAGGTGAAAATAAAGGAGGCCCTGGCCAACCTGACCCGGGGCCGGACCGGAATAATTATCGCCCACCGCTTGTCCACGGTCCGCCACGCCGACCGGATCATGGTGCTTTCCCGCGGAAGGATCATTGAAAGCGGTTCTCATGAGGAGTTGATGCGACAGCAGGGGTTTTATCACCGCCTTAATCGTTTGCAGCAGTCCCGGCCAGGGGAGTGAACACCCGCAGGTCGGTTCCCCGGGTTTTCATGATCACGGCGCCGTCCCGGCCGGTGCAGTGAACGGTGGCGCCCAGGTCGGCATACCGGTCGAGGACCGCGGGGTGGGGATAACCATAGTGATTGTGGCGGCCCGCGGAGATGACGACCTGTCGAGGTTGGACGTGGTTCAGGAAAAGGTTGGTGCTGGAGGTTTTGCTGCCGTGATGGGGCGCCATTAAAACGGTGCTGGCCAGTTTATCGCCGGCCCGGCCGACCAGGTTATATTCTCCCTGTTTCATGATATCACCGGGGAACAAAAACGAAATCCGGCCGTAGCTGACCCGGGTGACCAGGCTGTTATTGTTGGTATTGCGCCAGGGCTGTAGTTTCTTTTTGTCCATGAAATCCGGCGGAGGATAAAGAAAATCAAAGCGCACCTTGTTTATCCGGCGGGTATCGGTAAGTTTTTCCAGTGGCGGCAGGTCAATTTTCCGGCGCTGAACAATCTCCATGAAATCCCGAAAGGAGTCGGTATCCAGGGATTCACCGTTGGACCAGACGGTTTTGACGTGAAAATGTTCGGCGATATAGTGCAGTCCGTCCAGGTGATCAGTGTCCGGGTGGGTCAGGATGAGCGTCTCGACCGTGGCAATTTTGAGGCGCCATAAAAAACGGGCCACGATCATTTTGCCGACGTTGAAGTCGGAGCCACCCGCGAAGCCGCCGCCATCAATGAGCACGCATTCTCCGCCGGGAATTTCCAGCAGGGCGGCGTTGCCCTGGCCCACGTCCAGCACCGTTACCCGCAGGTCTTCGTGCAGCCAGCGCCGGTGTATCCAGTAACCGATATCAGCCGACAGGACCACCAGGGCCGTCAGGGCCATGGCCAGGATCAGCCGGTTATGACGGCCGGACCCTGGGGAACCTTTATTGCCGGCGGAAAAAAATGAGCTGCCGTTCGCTGGTCGGAAAATTTTGAGCAGGGACCAGAGCAGCAAGTAATAACAGATTATTTCCAGCCGTCCCGGGGTAATCGTCTGGATCGCGGCCAGGGGATGGGCCGCCATATGTCGGGCCAGAAAAAAGGCCCCCTCGACCACGACGCCGGCGGCTTGGAAACACAGCAGCGACAGGCCGGGACTGAAGAGATAAACGGCCGCTCCGGTCAGACCAAGAGGAACGGCGGTAAAACCTATCAGGGGAATCATAAAGCAATTGGCGGCCAGGCCTACCAGGGAGGTCTGGTTGAAATAGAACATGGTCAGGGGGGCTGTGCCGAGAATGGCGAAAAGCGAAACCAGCACAAAGCTCAACATCTGTCTGGCCGGACGGCAGCGGATGCGATCCAGGCGGTGGGTTACGGTAGCCATGCCGCAGAGGATAAAAAAAACGGCCACAAAGGAAAACTGGAAGGAAACCGAGAACAGGGCCGGCGGTTGGACAGCCAGAATGACCAGGGCCGCCAGGGCCAGGGAATTGAGCAGGGCCGGTCTTTTTTCGACCACAAAAGCCATCAAAAAGATCGCCACCATGATGACCGCCCGCTGGGTGGAGGGAGCCATGCCGGCCAGCAGGCCATAACCGGTGACCACCGCCAGGGTCGGCCCGGCCGCCACTTTTCTGACTAAACCCCGCCAGGTCAGGGCGGGAATCAAGGCCAGCAATCTGGTCAGTCCCATGAAAAAAATGGTGGCGATGATGCCTATGTGCAATCCGGATATGGCCAGTAAATGGCCGGCGCCCACCCGGTTGAACACCTCCCGGGCCGTGGTCGGCAGTTGGTCCTTTTCCCCGATGATCAGGGCTTTGAGAATGCCGGCCGGCAGTGGTGAGGCGCTTTTATCGATCTGGGCGGCCAGCCGGTTCCGGGCGGTTTCGACAATCGAGGCGGAAGTCAGCGGGTCGGGCCTGCTCAGGACGGTTAGCCGGTCAGCCCGGGCATAGGCCAGGCCGGATATTTTTTTAAAAGCCAGATATCTTTGGTAATCAAAGGCCCCCGGATTTTTGAAATTGGTCGGCCGGCGGATGCGGCTGGTGAACCGGATAACAGTACCCTGGAGCAACTCCGGTCCCTGGCCGTAAATTTTTACCCGCAGGTTGCCGGTCGCGGCAAAATCAGCGGCCTGGTTGCCCAGGCGGGCGGTTTTCAGAAAAAAATGTTGGTGACCGGGCTTGGGGACCGGATCACCCATGATGGTGCCGGTAATGATCCAGCGGGTATCGCCGGTAAAATGGCTGACATGATGAGAAGGCAGGTCCGGACAGGTAAAACCGGTCATGGCCAGCCAGCCGGCTCCAAAGAAGCCCGTCAAAGCGACCGGCCAGGCTGATTTTTGTCGCAAAATAGCGTAAATCAGCCAGCCAGCCCCCAGCGCCACGATAAATACGCTTATGCCGCGAAAGAGACAAAAATAATCGCCGGCCAGGAGCCCGGCTCCAAAGCTACCTAACAGGGGAATCAGCGGTAGGCGGAAATATTTTGAAATGGCGACCTTCCCTGGTCTCAAGTTTCAAGCATCCGTGTTGTTAAATCGCGAGCGGGTCAGCTTTTTCGCCGGATGGCAGCTCCCAGTCGCTGGAATTTCTTTTCCATGTTTTCATAGCCGCGATCCAGGTGATAGACCCGGTTGATGACGGTAGTTCCCTCGGCGACTAATCCGGCCAGCACCAGCGAGGCGCTGGCTCGAAGGTCGGAGGCCATGACCGGAGCGCCGGACAGCTTGGAAACGCCGGAAACCATGGCCGAATTGCCGGACACGGTTATGTCGGCGCCCAGGCGTTCCAGTTCGCTGACATGGATGAAGCGGTTTTCAAAAATTGTTTCAGTAATGACCGACAGCCCGCCGGCCACCGCCATCATCGCCATGAACTGGGCCTGCATGTCAGTCGGAAAACCGGGGTAAGGCAGGGTCTTGACGTCAACGCTGCGCAGCCTTTCCGGGCCGGTGACCTGAATGACTTCCCGGTCGATCTTGATGCTGGTACCGGTCTGCCGGATCTTTTCAATCTGACCGGTAAGGTGGGCCGGCTGACAATTATGAAGCGAAATATTTCCCCGGGTCATGGCCGCCGCTGCCATAAAGGTCCCAGCTTCAATGCGGTCGGGAATAATGGTAATTCGCGCCGGTGACAGCGAGGAAACCCCGGTAATGGTAATGGCGGAAGTGCCGGCGCCCTTGATATCGGCGCCCATCTTGATCAGGGCCTCGGCCAGGGCCGTTACCTCAGGTTCACAGGCGGCGTTGCGGAGTTCGGTAACGCCCTCGGCCAGCACGGCGGCCATCATCAGGTTTTCGGTAGCGGTAACGCTGGGAATATCAAAATAGATGGTGTCTCCCCTGAGACGATCAGCAGCGACATCAACGTAACCATGTTGCAGATTGATAGTGGCGCCGAGAGTTTCCAGGCCCCCCAGGTGAAAGTTGATGGGCCGGGCCCCGATGGCGCAGCCGCCGGGCATGGACACCCGGGCCTGCCCCAGTCTGGCTACCAGGGGACAGAGGACCAGGATGGAGGCCCGCATTCGCCGGACCAGTTCGTAAGGCGCTTCATGAACGGAAACGTTACCGGCGTCCACCCGGACGCGGTTGTCGGCAAAATCGACCTTCGCCCCCAGGTGTTCCAGCAGCTTGATAATACTGCGGATGTCCTGGAGGTCCGGCACGTTTTCATATTCGCAGACGCCGCTGGTGAGAAGTGACGACGCCAGGATGGGCAGGGCCGCGTTTTTGGCCCCGCTGATAAAGACTTCACCGGAAACGGGCCGACCGCCCTCGATAATTATCTGGTCCATGCCCTTTTTCTTTCCTTGTCATAAAAAAACGCCCCGCCTGGACGGCCGGGGCGCTGTCAACGCGCTTACGGATTATGAAAGTCGGAGCGGGATCATTCGTTCATCTTTGACCCGCCGCTCGCGCCGACTAATGGTGGCTGTCATGGGATGAATCATGGCCGCCGTCGTCGAAGTAGGTATCGTACAGCGTTTTCAGGATGCAGTATCCCATACCCAGGCCCAGGATGGACAGGGCGTACCAGAGTCCTCCGTGAAACACGAGATGGGCCGTGTCCCAGGTCCACTCAAAAACAAACGGAAACATGTCAGCCTCCCTTGGTATCTTCGTTAACCGGTCTTACCGGGTTATGGTGTTTAATTCCTTTTCCTGCGGAAAAATGGGCAGGTAGCGGTGTGCCACGGCAATGAGAATGACGCCATAAGCTATCGGCATGATGGTGGTAGCCACTTCCTGCCAGCTGGGCAGGTACAGCTGCCAATTGTCAAAGGGCATGACCGGCACGGCCATTACCTGAAGCACCATGACCCAACGGTTGATGCTGATTCCGAGGCAGGCCAGAACGACTGCCAGCAGCAGCAGTTTCGGGGTACTCCGGACTTTGGCGGACAGCAGCATCAAACCGGGAATAAGGCCGCCTATTATAACCTCCGCGATCAGAATCCAGAAGCCGTAAAAAGCGTTATTGCTGTAGAAGGCTCCCAGTTCAAATCCCTGGGCCGGGGCAGTCACCATGGACCAGTAAACAGTGTCGATTATTTTGGCGATAATATAGGTGGTAATCATCCAGCCGGATATTTTGGCCAGAGTGTTAATGGCCTTGTCTCCGACAAGCTTTTTGCGGGTTATGGCTTCGGTGATTTTGGTCACCAGGATGGTGAAGCAGGGCCCGCAGGCCGCCGCCGACCAGGTAAACAGGAAAAAGGTGGTCGGCCAGACCAGGAGTATTTCGCGAAACGCGAAGGGGCGACCATACAGGACACCGGCCACCCCGCCCAGCGATCCCTGGTGGAAAAAAGAGAGAAAAGCGCCGGTGGCGGCAAAGACGGCCATGATTTCATGCATATTGTGGGACAGGTTGCGCAGCAAGGGCACCGCGTTGAGCTTGCGGTTTTCCAGGATCAGGGGAATGAACTCTATGGTCAGCACGGCAAAATAACAGGACAGGCAGAAAGCCACTTCAGTCAGCATGGAATGGACATTGGCGTGCCAGAAGATAAACCATCCCCGTAAAGGCTGGCCGATGTCAATGGCCAGAATCAGAAGCGCTGAACTGTAGCAGATAAAACCGATGACCACCGCAAAGTTGATGATATTTTTCAGCTCGTCCTTGCCGACCAGGTATTTCAAAAACCCGGTAAAAAAGGCGCCGCCGCCAAGGGCGATAACCGCCAGATCAGCCCAGATCCACAGGGCGAATCCGTAATAATCGTTCATGTTGGTCTGGTTGAGCCCTTTAATCCAACATAACAGCATGGCATAAATACCCCACAACAAAACCACGCCCACGACTACCAGGCCGATAATAAACAGCGGCAGGGGACAGCGTCTTACTCCTTTGGGAATCAGTGCGGAATCCATAAATTATATACTCCCTGTTGTTGCCTGTTTTTCCATTTTTTTACGCGCGTGTCATTATGTGATGGCAAAGTAAAATAGTCGTTACCTTGTTGCCTCAGGCCGCGTTCCGTGATTTCCTGCTGGCCCGCCGGTTAGAGTTTTTTATTTTGCCGTCTCTATTTCAAAGTTGCTGATTGTTTCTGGTTATTCCTTGTCTTTATCGTCGTTGACATAATTATCAGCCTGCTTCCGGACCCATTGTTTACTGGACAGATAATATACTTTGGGATTGGTGCCGAGACGTTCCAGCAAACGGAAAGCGTCGGGGTTTTGGGGCTTGCCCCCGTGCTGGTGGTCCGGTTTGACGATTCTGGTTACGGCGTGGTCCTTGTTGTTCAGATCGCCGAAGACGATGGCCCCGGCCGGGCAGGCCTGGGTGCAGGCCGTCTGGTACTCTTCTTCGGC